>DAONFN010000358.1:0-3546 GCA_035403625.1 Bacteroidales bacterium | reverse complement strand
AATTCCAGGAAAAAGAAGTCGCTCCGGCCGTCACCCGGATTACACGGCAAATCGACAGCCTGCAGCGGATTTACATGGCCGGACAGATGGAAATGCAGCCGGACCGGGCCTTCTATCCCGATGCCAACTCCACGTTACGGGTCGCTTATGGAAAGGTGGCTGATTATTCCCCTGCCGATGCCGTCCGGTACAACTACTACACCACCCTGGCCGGAGTCATACAAAAGGAGGATACCACTATTTTAGATTACCGGGTGAGTGATCGGTTGAAAGAACTTTTTCGCAAAGGAGAATATGGCCCCTATGGTGACCCCGACGGCACCTTGCATGTAGCCTTCATCGCCAGTAACCACACCACCGGAGGGAATTCAGGGAGCCCGGTACTCAACGGAAATGGCGAATTGATCGGACTCAACTTCGACAGGAACTGGGAAGGGACCCTAAGCGACCTGAAATACGATCCCGACCAGTGCAGGAATATCAGCCTCGATATCCGTTACTGCCTTTTCATCATCGACCGCTATGCCGGTTGCAGGCGACTGGTCGATGAGATGACGCTGGTTTATCCGTAAATCGCCACCATGGCATTGCGGATGGTTGGATGCCGGAATTGGAATCCGGCATCCGTCAGTTTGGCCGGAACTGCCCGCTGACCGTCGAGGAGAACCTTGGCCCCTTCACCAAAAATCGTTTTTATCAGGATACCGGGGATCGTGAGCCAGGCCGGCTGCCTCAGGACTTTTGACAGTGTTTCAGTGAATTCGGTGTTATCGGTTGGGTAAGGGGAGACCAGGTTGACGGGTCCCTTCATGGCAGGGGTTTCGATCAGAAAATGGAACGCGTCAACAAGATCGTCAAGATGAATGAAGGAGACAGCCTGCCGGCCGTTCCCGATCTTTCCACCTAACCCGATGCTGAAAGGGAAATACATCGACTTCAGCGCACCGCCTTCCTTCCCAAGGACCACACCCAGCCGTGCCGTCACAACCCTGCAGGAGGTGGCAGCCCGGATAGCTTCGGATTCCCACTGCTGGCAGACGTAAGAAAGGTACGTGCTGGCGAAGGATTGACTTTCTTCTGTGTGGGTTTCTCGGGAATCGTAGATCCCGACTGCCGATGCACAGATGAACAGGCCGGGCTT
Organism: Bacteroidales bacterium; assembly: GCA_035403625.1. Taxonomy (GTDB): domain Bacteria; phylum Bacteroidota; class Bacteroidia; order Bacteroidales; family FEN-979; genus CAIVAT01. Next base: position 2,405 of record DAONFN010000358.1, on the reverse strand, counting down.
CCCAACGGAATGTTCGATGGCCCCGATAATTTTCCGGGTGGTTTGAACCCGGCTGCGGAGAATTTCCTCTTTGTACCTGTTATTCCATCTCTTTGAAACGGGGGCTCCGGCAAGGTTTATCACCACATCGGCGCTCTCAATCTTCTGTTCCGTGAATGCTGGGTCCGGGAGAGTGAACGATTCGCGGTCAATCGTCCTGACGGTCCACCCCTTTTCACGGAAGGACCGTGTCAGTGCCCGGCCAATAAATCCGCCGGCACCGCTGATGGCTGCGATCATGCTTTTTTTTTACGTAAAGTTACGGAATTATCTACTTTTGCAATAGGTTATCAGAAGCGGCGGGCTTAAGCTTGCCGGTTTATTCAATTATAGTTTGTCATCTGTCATGGACACGAAAGACCCCCAAAAACGACTCGAACAATTTCCTCCTGTTTCTACGGCTGCATGGGAAGAGAAGATCCTGGCCGATCTGAAGGGAGCTGACTATCAGAAGAAACTAATCTGGCAGACGGGCGAAGGATTTACGGTTAAACCTTACTATCGTGCCGAAGACCTGGAAGGGCTGCACTATATAGCAACACTTCCCGGTTCCCCGCCTTATGTAAGGGGATTGCAAACCGGAAATAACCACTGGATTATCCGGCAGGACATTGAATCGATGGAACTTGATCAGATCAATCCCCTGGCCGTGGATGCCATCGCACGGGGAGCCGATTCCATCGGAATCAAAGCCAACAACATTACTTCCCATCAGGAATTGAGTGACCTGTTGAAAGGAATCGATCCGGAGAAATCGGGTATCCAATTCATCTCAGCAAAATCGTACCCGCTGGTACTGGAATTCCTGGTGTATGAATTGAACCACCGGGGCATCGGCGGTGATAGAATCGCAGGATCGGTCAATTTTGACCCGCTGAGCTACCTGCTGCTGCATGGCAACTTCTATATCAGCTGGGAAAATGACCTGGAAGAGGCAGAGTATATTCTTGGCATTGTTCGTCAGAAACTCCCCGGGTTCAAGGCAATCACAATCAATGGTCACTATTTCCAGGATGCGGGATCGACCCTGGTCCAGGAACTTGGTTTTTCGGTCGCCGCTGCCAGTGAATACCTGGCAGGTTTGACTGGACGTGGCGCTTCGATTGATGATATCGCCCCATTCTTCCAGCTATCGCTGGCGATAGGTCCTTCCTATTTCCTCGAACTCGCCAAATTCAGAGCGGCAAGGCTCCTCTGGTCACGCCTCGTGGAAGCTTATGGGGCGAAAAAACAGGAATCGGCCCGGATCTTCCTGCATGCCACCACTGCCAACTGGAATAAATCGATTTACGACCCCTATGTCAACATGCTGCGCACCACCACTGAGAGCATGTCGGCTGCCCTGGGAAATGCCGACTCAATTACTGTGGGACCCTTTGACGCCTCCTTCCGTTCGTCCGATGATTTTTCACGGCGCGTGGCCAGGAACCAGCAACTGGTATTGAAGGAGGAAGCGTACCTCGATAAAATAGCAGATCCGGCAGGGGGTTCTTACCTCATCGAGGCACTGACCGATTCCATTGCGCGCCATGCATGGGATACCTTTAAAACCGTGGAGGCCCGGGGGGGATTCCTCGAATGTGTGCGTAACGGGAGCATCCAGGATGAGGTGGCGATGAGCCGGAAGAAAAAGGAGGAAGATATCGCCACGAGAAGGATGGTCATGCTGGGAACCAACCAGTACCCGAACCTTTCAGAAAATATGGCGGATGCCATTGGGGAAAAACCGGCCGGCCCAGATGATCCGACCCCGATTTATAAGCAGATGCAGCCCTTCCGTGTGGCGGCAGGATTTGAGGAACTGAGACTGTCGACGGAGAAGGCCGTCAAGAGTGGCCGGAAGCGTCCTTCGGTATTTCTCCTGACCATCGGAAACCTGGCTATGCTCAGGGCCCGTGCGGGTTTCGCCACTAATTTCTTTGGCTGTGCCGGTTATGAGATCATCGACAACCCGGGATTCAGTACTGCAGTAGAGGGTATCTCTGCTGCACTGAAAGCACAATCGGAAATCGTGGTCGTTTGCAGCTCAGATGAAGAATACCCGGCGGTTGTTCCGGAAATTGCGGCATCAATCAAAGTTTCCTCCCCACAGGTAAAGGTAGTAGTTGCAGGTTATCCGAAGGAACACCTGGATGACTTCCGCAAGGCCGGGGTTGACGATTTTATCCATGTCAGGAGCAACCTCCTGGAAACACTGAAGAAATTTCAGTCCGAACTACTATAACTGCACGAGACGATGAGACCGGATTTTAAAAACATTGACCTGATAACGAACCAGCCCGACGGGTCCTTTTCCAAATGGGAAAAGGAGATGGGGATCACACCGAACTGGAAGACACCCGAACAAATACTTCTGAAGCCTGTTT
>DAONFN010000357.1:0-3553 GCA_035403625.1 Bacteroidales bacterium | reverse complement strand
TCCGGCGCTTCCCTTTCCCATGTCTGATCCTTCCCATACCGTGCCATCCTCAAAGATGGCATTGATCTTCCACATGTAAACATCCTGCGGCATCAATTCTCCGTTGAAGGTACCGTCCCATCCTTCCGCCGGCATGCCTTTGCCATCCTGCGTCAACTTGGTCGACTCCCATAACAGATGCCCCCATTTATCGAATATCATTGCGTGATACGTCTTCAATTTCAACCCTTTTGGCTTGAATACCCGCACCTCCAGGTTCGGGCTCAAACTGACCGGTGAAAATGCATTCGGAACGAACAGGTTATGAAAATGAAATTCATAATTCATACTGGTCGTGTCAAAGCAACCGTTTCTGGCTTTCACCACGAGAGAAATCGTATAGATGCCATCGTCCGGGAAAGTGTACACGGGCTCCTTCTCTTTTGAATACGCTCCCTGCGGGAAAGTCCACTTGTACGATACGATGCTGTCACCCGAATGATTATTCAGTTTAATTTTTCCGGTCTTCCCGCCAAAATCGCCGGTTATGGTAAAGGATGCTACCGGAGAAGGCAGGACTGTTACCAGGTGCGAAACGGTATCCAGGCATCCGTAGCCGTCACGGATTGCGTGACTTACCTTATAAGTGCCTGCATTTTCGTACCGGTTGCCCACATCTTTCCCCGTGATGGTATCCGTTTCGTTGTCCGGATTGCTGAAGTTCCACCACCAATCCGTTAAAAGGGTATCTCCCGGCTTCGACTGGTCGCGGAATACCAGGTTATACCGGTTGCAGGCAAAGGGAGGCGTAAACGCCGCCCCCGGCAATTTGTACACTCTGGCCGGATACACCAGGGTATCGGCACAACCCAACTGATTGGTTATAACCAACATAACGGGATGCATGCCTGCCGATGGATACAGGTATACCGGATTGGTGATTGACGAGGTATCGGCCCCGGTCGCAGCCGGGTCGCCAAAAATCCAGCGGGTGGAAAGGATCCTTGTGCCGTTGCTGTCGCTCAGGTTAATAAATCTTGAAGTGTCGCCCAGGCAAACCCCGGCCGCACTGAACGCGGAAAACGGAGAAAGTTTTACGGGCAGATTCATCCGCATGGTGTCGAAAACGGAAAATCCATTGCTCAGAGCTTCAACCACCAGCGTGACATTGTATGAACCTGCTTGTGCATACCGGTGTGTGACCCATGGACAAAAAGCGGTATAGGAAGTGTCGGGAGTCCCGTCGCCAAACGACCATTTCCACGACCGGATCAGGGAGACCGGAGAAGAGTGATCGATCAAAATCACCCTCTTTTGCTGGCAGGCCAGGGAATCGGAGGCAACACAGGAAGCCGTTATACACGTCACGTTGACCATGACCGAATCGCTGCTTGAGCATCCGTTGTGGTTAAAGATAACCGCCTCAGCCGTGTACAGTCCATAGGCAGGATAACGATGTACGACCGAAGTCGGAATGGGAGGCACGAAAGTAGTGTCGTTACCATCGCCAAACTGCAACACCAGACTGTCGACCGGCGAACCATTTCCACTGACCGCCTGGTTCAGGGTAACTACTGAATCGCAATGGGTCCCTGCATCTGTGGAAAGATCCACCAATGGCAACGGGTTGACAGCAACCTCTTTGAACACACTGTCCTGGCAATTATCCGAATTATAGGCCTTTAGCTTGACAATATAAGTCCCTGCCTGTGCATACTGATGGCTGGGGGCATAGAGACCCGAATAGTTGTTGTTCCCGGAGGAAGGCTCCCCAAAGGTCCAGCGCAGATCCCGGAGGGTGTCCCCGGGTGCTAGATTGACGGGATTAAATTGTGTGACCATCCCCAGGCAGGGTGCGGTGGCATTGAACGTAAATCCAAAACCGGGTTTAATGACGATCGTTGAATCGATGGTATCGGAACACCCGTTTGCGTCGGTCACGATCATGCTGATCAGTTGGTTGGTTCCCGGTGTAGGATAGACCCACACTGGGTTTGGAGAGGTGCTGTAGCTTCCCGGAGCCAATGTCCAGTTCCACCCGGTTATCGGTGAACCATTGGCAATGGAATGATCCGTAAAGGTGACTTTCCCGGCCGGGCAGTTGACGCTGTAATAACTGAACGCCGCAAGGGGCAACGGATGTATGCCAACTGCGATCGTGGCGCTGTCGGAACAGCCAGCCAGGCTGGATACGGTCAATCTGACCATGAACGTACCAGCCATTCCATAGGTATGCGCAGGGTTCTGGAGGGTCGAAGTCCCACCGTCGCCAAAATCCCATAGCCACCCCGTGATCGTTCCGGATGACATGGCCGAATGATCAGTGAATTGTGTCGGGCTCCCCTGGCAAAAACCGGTAAAGGTAAAATCGGCATTGGGAACGGGGTTTACGACTACCTGCCGGCTGGTATCATGCTGGCATCCGGTCGTCGTCACAACTGTTAACATGACGGTGTAGGTCCCACTGTTAACATACTGATGTGTGGGGTTTTGTCCGGATACAGGCAGGCTTCCATCCCCAAAATCCCAGGTCCAGGAATTGATCGTTCCGCCATTGGGTTGCGAATTATCCGTAAAATGGGTGAGCGAGCCCTTGCACGCAGTATCCGCCGAGAAGGAGGCCACAGGATTGGCGCTGATGGTAATGGGTTTGGTGATCGTATCCGAACATTGGAAGGCATTCTTTACGATCAGCTTAACTGTCATTGGCCCTGTTCCGATATAATTATGAACTGGGTTCTGCAAGGTCGACTGGTTATTGGCACCACTTAGCGGATCCCCGAAATCCCAGTACCAGTTGTTGACCGCCCCTCCGCCATTGGGTTGGGAGAGATCCGTAAACAGGATGGGGACTCCCTGGCACGTAGCGGATGAAAATGAGAAATTTGCCAGCGGCGGACTGTTCACCGTTACCGGGTTCGAGGTGGTCGCCGTGCAACTGTCGGAAGTTTTAACTGTCAGCGTCACGATAAACGTTCCCCCATTTGTATAGATATGATTTACAGGGGAAATGGCGGGAAGGTGAACGGTGGTATCGTGTCCGTCTCCAAAATCCCATAGCCATTCCAGGATATAACCATGCTGAGCCACGGAATGGTCGGAAAAGGCAACGGCAGTGCCGCTGCAGTTCACGCTGCTGCTGGTAAACAGAGCCACGGGCGGAGGATTCACCCTAACTACCCGTGAGTGTGTATGGGTGCACAGCGATGAATTCGTTACCCGCAGCGTGACGACGAAAGGCCCGGTAGTGTAATAAAGATGAGCCGGGTTAGCCGTATTGCCATGCGGTTGCCCGTCACCGAAATCCCAGTCATACTGCACGATCATACCGGTCAGCGTGCTGGACAGGTCGATAAAATGAGTGACTGACCCCAGGCATACCGTGTCGAACGTGAAAGAGGCGACAGGCAATGCCCCGATATTCACCGGCCGGGCCAGGGAATCTTTGCAGTTTCCGCCATTGAAAATCACCATCTTAACCTGGTATTGTCCGGGACCTGTGAAGGCATGGACCGGGTTCTGAAGGGCAGATACATTGTTACTCCCGCTGGTAAGATCGCCGAATATCCAGTGC
>DAONFN010000356.1:0-3562 GCA_035403625.1 Bacteroidales bacterium | reverse complement strand
GCCGGAAACGACGATGTCGGCATCGGTCAGCAGGATCTTCCCAGTTTGCTTCTGCACTTCTTTCACTTTCGTACTGACTTTGCTTCCATCCCATTCGATGGTGAGGGTCGAAACTGGTGCCTGGCCGCCACGGTCGGTGATCTCGAAGGAGTTTTGTGCCAGGGTCAATATCCGCGTGGAGGTGCGGATGGCAAGAAGGCTGAAGGCGTTGCCGGAATAGGCTTTCTTGTGAACAATAAAAGGATCGGTGCTTACGGGCAGGCCGCTTACACCTGCTCCCAGCCCGGCTTTCAGCGCAACCGACAGACGCGGGGCAAGGGCTTTCCCGGTATTATTATTGGAGAGGAGCACCACCCCGGCGTTTTCAGTGGTGGCAATCCGGGCGATGATCTGGGTGAATGCGCGGGTGTCGAAAACATTCATCTGTTCGTTCACTGCGCTGATGATCCTGGCAGCTCCGTACCGGCCCAGTTTTTCCAGTTCCGAAGGTTCCACTGCGCCGATTGAAAGCACTACCGCTTCCGTATTCAGCATTTCCGCCAGTTTGGCTCCATAGGAGACCAGCTCAAAACTCAGTTTCTTGAATTTCCCGTCCCAGTTTTCCGTATAGATCAATACAGACATATCGTGTTTTTTTCTTTTCGGTTAAATGATTTTCGCTTCGTTCTGCAAAAGGTCCACAAGCTGACCGGGGTTTTCCGGGTCGATATACTTGCAGGCTGCCCGCGGTTTGGGCATCTCATAGCTGACCACCTCGGTAAGTGCTTCGGCGGCATCCGGTTCAACCACCTTAAGGGGTTTCGTACGGGCCATCATGATCCCCCGCATGGCCGCAATCCTCGGCTCTTTGGCAATCCCTTTCTGAACGACGGCCACTACAGGACCTGTCACAGTGACAATCTCTTTTCCACCATCGATCTCCCGGGTGAAGAGCATTTCTCCACCGGTGATGGTAATCCCGGAAACAGAGGAAACGGAAGGATATCCAAGAAATTCGGCTAGCATCCCTCCTACCATGGAACCGTTATGATCGCTCGACTCGATGCCGCATAACACAAGATCGTACGGCTCCTTACGCAAAACGTTGGCCAGTTGGGCGGCGACAAAGTAGGCATCGGTGGGCGCTGCATTCACGCGGATAGCATCGTCGGCGCCGATCGCCAGAGCTTTCCGGATGGTAGGCTCGCTGTCGATCAGTCCGACATGGGCTACGGTAACCTTTGTCACTCCCGCTCCGGGGTCGTCTTTAAGTTCAAGTGCGCGGGTAAGGGAAAGCTCATCCCAAGGGTTAATGATCCACTGAACCCCCGTGGTGTCGAACTTCCGGTTCTCGTCGACAAACCTGACCTTCGTGGTCGTATCGGGCACGTGGCTTATACATACTAAGATATTCATTGACAGATTTTATTGGAGTTTCTGTGATAAAATTTCGGGGTGCGAAGTTACGTAAAAGGGTATCAAGAATGGCTATAAATTATCCTCCTCATCGAGGCATTTATTGTACTGGGTCATGGCCCGCAGGCTCATAGCCATGCTGGAGAAACCGCCATCGTGAAAGATGTTCTGCATGGTTACTTTTTTCGACAAGTCGGAAAACAGAACGATCGAAAAATCGGCACATTCGTCGGCGGTGGCATTCCCCAGGGGTGACATCCGGTCGGTAAAATCGAGAAGGCCGTCAATACCCTTGATACCGCTGCCGGCTGTGGTGCGTGTCGGCGACTGTGAGATGGTGTTGATCCGGATATGTTTCTCTCGGCCGTATATATAACCGAATGAACGCGCGATCGATTCAAGCAGTGCCTTGGCATCTGCCATGTCGTTGTAGCCAACCAATGTCCGCTGCGCAGCGATATATGAAAGTGCAAGCACCGACCCCCACTCGCTGATCGCATCCAGTTTTTTAGCCACCTGGAGCATTTTGTGGAAGGAGAGCGCGGAAATGTCGATCGTTTTCTGGAAATAATCGTAGTCGAGATCGTCGTAATCCTTCTGTTTCCTCACATTCATCGACATCCCGATCGAATGAAGTACGAAATCGACCTTTCCGCCCAGGACTTCCATCGACCTCCTGAACACGTGCTCCAGGTCTTTCACACTGGTAGCATCTGCAGGAATTACCTCTGCGTTGCAGCGGGTCGCCAATTCATTGATTTCACCAAACCGCAGTGCAACAGGGGTGTTCGACAGGGTAAAAACAGCCCCTTCGTCAAAGGCCCGTTCGGCGATCTTCCAGGCAATCGACTTATTGTCGAGTGCGCCGAAAATGATTCCTTTCTTTCCTTGAAGTATATTAAAAGCCATAGTTCTCGTTCTAAAGTAAAACTTTAATTATTGAATACAATTAATTATTTAACAATTCATTTGCCGTTTTAATCGCTGATTCCGTGACCCGCTGGTCACTCAGCATCTTGGCGATTTCGACTGCCCGATCGCCGGCCTCGACCTCCGTGATATAGGTGTGGGTGGTATTCTTCCCTTCCGTCTTGAAGACGCGGTAATGTCTCACGCCTTTGGCAGCGATCTGGGGCAGGTGGGTAATGGCGATCACCTGCATGCAACTTCCCATGTGTCTGAGAATGGAGCCGACTTTCCCGGCCACCTCTCCGGAAACCCCGTTGTCGATCTCGTCGAAGATGATGGTCGGCAAAAGATTCTTCTGGCTGATCATCGATTTTATGGCCAGCATAAGCCGGGAAAGTTCTCCCCCTGAGGCGGCAGCCCCCAGGTCCTTCATCTCGATCCCTTTGTTGGCGCTGAAAAGGAAACTGACCCTGTTTAGCCCGTCACGGCTCAATGCCTGACAATCGATCAGTTCAGCCCGGAATTGCGCCCGCGGAATCCCCAGCTTTTCGAGGAGTGACGTCACTTCTTTCACAAAGCCGGGGATAGCCCCCGCACGGCGCTTTGACAAAACAGCGGCCCGTGCCTGAAGGTCTTTCTCCATGCCTTCCAGTTCGGCTTTCAGCATCCGGATCTCCTCCTCCCTTCCGGCAGCACCATTCACCTTTTTCTCGAGTTCTTCCATGACCTGCAGCAACTTGCCGGCATCCGATACCTGATGTTTCTTCATCAGCCGGTTCAACAGGTCGAGCCGTTGCGTAAGTTTCTCGGCAAGCCGGGGATCGGTTTCAACCCGGTCGGCTTCCGCAAGGATGTCTCCCGCCAGATCTTTAAGATCAATGTAGTTACTCTGAAGTCGTTCGGCCATGGTCCGGATCGCCGGTTCGAAGCGTGCAGCCTGGTTTAAGACCTGTATGGTGGCAGCCAGGTTCCCGAGCAGGTTCTCTTCATCCCCGGTGAGAGCGGAACCCGCCTTGGCCAGATTTTCGCGGATCTCTTCCGCATGGTTGAGCAGGGTGAGTTTTTGTTCGAGCTCCTCCGGTTCACCATCGACCGGCCGGGCAGCGTTCAATTCGTCAAGCAGGAAACGATGGTAGTCAAGATCGGCTGCCGAACGGGCTTCGGACTCTTCTAATGCGGAAAGCCGGGTCTTTGCCGCGGCAAACCTGGAAAAAGCAACCCGGTATTCCTGTGTCTTCACCTGGATCCCGGCGTAGCT
>DAONFN010000355.1:0-3565 GCA_035403625.1 Bacteroidales bacterium | reverse complement strand
AAGGAATAACAAACAGGAATCCGAACAGAGATACCCATTTCAGGATGGTGGAAGTATGATATTTGAGGGTCATGGGTTTGATCAACACCAGGTACAGGGCATAAAAGACCATGTTCGAGAAAACCAGGAGATTGCCTGCCAAGTGTCCGCCGTCAAATCGCAGGCTGTTCCCGCCGAGAACCAGGATCACGGCTCCTGATGCCCCCAGCGCTATTCCTCCCGATTTCAGTAAGGTGACCCGCTCTCCAAGCACCAGGGAGGCCATGATGACCACAAGCACCGGATTCAACACGTGTATCAGGGATGCATCGACCGGATTGGTCAGGTTCAATCCTTCATAGAACAGGGTCTGGTTCAGGGCGAATCCAAAAAGGCCGCAAAGGGCCAGGATCAAAAGGTCGCGTTTGTCGACCTTTTCAGGTACGAAAAGCCGCTGAAACAGGTAGAAAATGGCACTCCCCCCCAGGAGTCTGAAAAAGATCAACTGGAGGGGAGTGAAGGAATCCGGCATCAGGCCCTTGGCGATGGAATAGTGCATGCCGAAAATCAGCGCGGTGCCAAGCAACGCCAGGTGGGCCCGGGGAGTGTCTTTCATCCGGCGGTCATGATACCTTGATTTCTTTCTTCATCTCAACGCGGGCCTCTTCTTTCTTCGGAAGCTCGACGTTCAGAATGCCGTTGATGTACTCAGCCTTGATCTTTTCGAGATCGATGGTCTTCGGCAGGGTGAACGACCGGCTGAACGATCCGTAATAAAACTCCTTCCTCGAATAATTCTTGTCTTCTTCCCGTTTCTGGTCCTCGACCTCCGCGGAAATTGTCAGAATGTTGTTTTCCAGGTTGATGCAGAAATCATCCTTCTGCATGCCCGGAGCGGCGATCTCCAGGTGAAATGAGTCATTCTTTTCAATGATGTTGGCTGCCGGATCGGTGAAACGCTTTCCGAAAAAGTCGCCGAGATCGTTGTCAAAAATGTTGCTTACCATATCCGAGAGCGGGTTCCTGTGCTGCCATTTGATGAGTGTCATGATTTGATCCTCCTATTATTTAATGTTGAACATCGGTTTGTTGCTCCTGTTTAATCAAAGGATATACCACGGGAAGGGAAGGTTCCGATGTCGGTAAAAATGGCAGTTATAAAAGAAATCAGGTGTCAATATGGCAGTATTTAGACTATCAACCCACTCCGGTGGTAACCACCCGCTCCAGCTCAGCCTGGGTCTGGTTATAAATATTTTGGGCTAAGGATTTAGCATCTAAACTATTAACTGTTTCGGTTGCAACCGGGTCGAGGATGGTCAGGGTGATGGAGTGGTTCTTATGAATCAAGAACCCTCCTTTGCGAATAGCATGGAAGGTGCCGCCGATGACCACCGGGAGAACCGGGGTTCCGGTCTCCTGGGCCAACCGGAAAGCGCCGGACTTATAAGGCTGGAGTCTTCCGTCACGGGTACGGGTGCCTTCGGGGAACAGTATCACGGAATTACCCTGTCGGATCACTGCAGCCGCCTTGTCCATCATCTGCAGCTTGCTGCGGCCCCTCGCTCTTTCAATGGGGATGTAGCCGTTCAGGGCCATGTTCCAGCCGATAAAGGGAATCCGGAAAAGATCTTTCTTGGCCACCCACTTGAAATGGCGGTGTAACTTGAACAGCACCAGGATGTCGACCCCCGATGAGTGATTGGCTACCATCACATAGACCTTGTGCGGGTCGATCTTTTCCCTGCCCCGGATCTTTACGGTCCAGTAAGGATTGATGCCCAGCATAATGTCTGACCACCCGCAGGTGAACTGGTGGAGGAGATACCGCCTCCGGTCGAACGGAAGCGTGATCAGCCAGATGAGGATCGCAAAGGGAAACAACAGGGCTGAAATGAAAAACAAGGTAAACCAGAAATAGCAGGATACCAACACCTGGCTCCAGGGCGTGCGTATGTGCGTATTAACGGTCCCGGTCGCCATAGTTTCTCCATTTTTCAATTACACCGGCCAGATCGGGCGGATACTCGGAATCGAAATGAATGTACCGGCCGGTCGACGGATGGATGAAGCCGAGCGACTTGGCATGCAGGGCCTGTCGCGGCAGCATTTCGAAACAGTTGGCAACAAATTGCCGGTATTTCGTGAAGGTGGTACCCTTCAGGATCCGGGAGCCGCCGTAACTTTCGTCGTTGAACAGGGGATGACCGATGGACTGCAGGTGCACCCGGATCTGGTGGGTTCGCCCGGTCTCGAGAATGCATTCCAACAGGGTCACATAACCCAACCGCTCCAGCACCCGGTAATGGGTCACAGCCCGCCGTCCCTTCTCAGGATCCTGGTAAACCGCCTGCACCAGCCGGTTCCTGACATCACGGCCGATGTTGGCGTCGATCGTCCCCTCGTCCTTTTCGGGATTTCCCCAAACCAGTGCGACATAGGTGCGGTCGATCGTGTGGTCGAAAAATTGCCGGGCCAGTTTCGACTGGGCCAGTTCGTTCTTGGCCACCAGTAAAATACCGCTGGTGTCCTTGTCGATCCGGTGAACCAGGAAGGGGCGAGCATCGGGTTCGCCCGGACGCTGGTTTAGGAGGTGGTACAAGAGAGCGTTTTGCAAGGTTCCCGTGAAATTCCCGTGGCCGGGATGTACCACCATGCCCGGTGCTTTGTTGACGACCAGAATATCGGGATCTTCATAGACGATCCGGACCGGGATGTTCTCGGGATAGATCTCGGTATCGCGCGGAGGATAAGCCAGCACGATCGTGATCACATCGAGCGGCTTGATCCGGGCATTGGGCTTTACCGGAACATTGTTCACCAGGATATTGCCGGCCCGGGCCGCATTCTGGATCCGGTTGCGGGAAGCATTTCCGATCTTCTGTGTGAGATACTTGTCGATGCGCAGCAACGCCTGGCGGCGTTTGACCGCGAGGCGCTGGTGCTGCCGCTGATCCGGTCGACGCGGGCCGAGGCGCCTGGCACGCTGGCCGCGGCCGGCGACCGGGCCCAGCAACTGACCCGCGTGTTGCGGGATGCACTCCATGGCGCGGTGAACAAATTGCAGTACGGCCAGGTGCTGTTGGCGACGGTGGGGTCAACCGCGCCATTCGTGGGCTTGCTGGGCACGGTCTGGGGCATCTATCACGCGCTCACCGGCATTGCGAGCGCGGGGCAGATCACGATCGACAAGGTGGCCGGCCCGGTGGGCGAGGCCCTGATCATGACCGCCGCCGGCCTGGCCGTGGCCATCCCGGCCGTGCTGGCCTACAACATCTTCGGGCGCCAGATTGGCCGGATCGAAGCCGAGCTCGAAGGCTTCGCGCGCGACCTGCGCGAGCTGCTGGCTCATCACGCGGGCGTTGCATGATGCGCGGATGGCGCCAACCCGCAGCACGGGCCGGATCCCCAGGACAGGTGCTGGGTGCAGCCCGGCAACCCGCAAGCAGCTGGAGGCTTGATGGCGTTCGGGCGGCTTGAGCGCCGCGAAGGGCCTCAGCCCTTCAGCGACATCAACGTCACCCCGCTGGTCGACGTGATGCTGGTGCTGGTGGTGATCTTCATCATTACCGCACCGCTGATGGCC
>DAONFN010000354.1:0-3596 GCA_035403625.1 Bacteroidales bacterium | reverse complement strand
TTATCTTTACATCTTGCTCATCTTCATATTTAATGGGGAGGATTACGCTGGTCATCGTTTGCCTGCTTTATGGTATTGCCGCTGAGGCTCGGCAATACCTGTTTCACAATTATTCGATCGAGGAAGGGCTATCGCAAAGCGTGGTCAACTGCATGTATCAGGACACCCGGGGCTTTTTATGGATCGGGACCCAGAACGGACTGAACCGGTTCAACGGTTATGATTTCACCCAGTTTCTTTACAATCCCGACGATACCAACTCCATTTCCAACAATTGGATCTATGCTATCAACGGGGATAAGGAGGGCAATTTATGGATCGGAACCAAGAACGGGATCAACAAATACATTCCCGCCGAAAACCGCTTTGTCAGGATACCCTACACGACCGGCTACATTTCGACCGTGAGCCGGTGTGCTTATGATGTCATGGTATCACGTTCGGGGTTGATCTACATTAATACTCCTCCGGTACTGTCGGTTCACGATCCCGTTAAAATGACCATCGTTCATTACCAGACCGAGTTGCGGTATCTCGGAGCCGTTAACGATAACCGGATCCCGCTGATGGAGGATACCGACGGATCGGTGTGGATGGGTTCCACCTCGGGACTGGCCTGTTTTGATCCGCGTAACCATACCTTCACCTATTTTCTTCACGACGCCGCCCAGCCGGGTTCCATCAGCAACGACAATATTACCGCACTGTGTCAGGACCGTAACGGAAAGATCTGGGTTGGTACTTCCGATGGGCTTAACATTATCGACAAAAAACGGGGTATTATTTTCCGGTTTCCACTCCAGGGATCAGAACCGTCGGATAACAACAGCAGGTTCATCCGGGCGCTGATCCAGGATCCGGATGGTTCCATCTGGGTCGGAACCGAGGGAGCGGGTTTGATCCGGATTAGCACGGAACAAAACCGGTACCGGGTGGCCGACCGATATACCGCATCCCGCCACGGTCTGGGACATGACATTGTTCTGACGCTTGCCATCGACCGTTCCCGGAACCTCTTGGCCGGCACCCTGCAGGGTATCAGTAAAACAGACCTGAAACCGACCAAATTCAGGTTATACCGGCGCGACAATACCTCCTCATCGGTCGATCTGAGCGGCAATGTCATTGCATCGATCTATAAAGATGAAGGTGGCTTGTTATGGATCGGGACCTGGGGACAGGGACTAAATCTCTATAATAGGGAAACAGGGTCGGTGGAGCGCTTTTCCATGTCGTTGCCGGGTAACCATTACCTTACCAACGATTTCGTTCACGTGATCTTTCGTGATAAGGAAAAGAACATATGGATCGGAACACGCGACGGGTTGCATGTCTTTGATGCAAAGAACAGGCGGTTTATCCGTCTGAAAGAGTTTTTCAAAGCGCCGATGGCGCCCGATTTCAGAGGGATGCGGATCTGTATGGTCATCACCGGCAGGGATGGATCGTACTGGATCGGAACCCAGTCGGGACTTTACCGGATCCTCCCCGGATGGTCGGCAACAGAAGTCTTTACAGCCGATTCGCCACCACATCACCGCATCGGGGGCAACCTGATCTATTGCATCCGTGAGGATCATGAAGGAAAGATATGGATTGCAACCCTCAACGGTTTGGATGTTTACGATCCTGCGACCTTGAAGATGATCCATTTCAGGAAGAATGAATCGAAGAATTCGTTGTGCGATAATTTCGTGATCTCCCTGTGCGAGGATGAAAACGGCGACATGTGGATCGGCACCGGATCCTATGTAAATAAGTATGTGAGAAAAGATTCTACTTTTCTTTACTATGCAAAAAAGGACGGACTTCCGAACAACAACATTTTTGAAATATTGCGGGACCATCAGAATACCATGTGGTTTGCCACGGGCAGCGGGTTGTCGAGGTTTGACAAAGCCACCGGAACCTTTCGCACCTACACGGTTGACGAGGGATTGCAGAGCCCCGAATTCAACATCAGGGCCTGTTTTAACAGTCCCGACGGCGAAGTCTTTTTCGGCGGTATGAACGGGCTCAACTCATTTTACCCGGAGCAGCTCGGCGACAATCTTAATATCCCGGAAATCCTGATCACGGCGGTGTACAAATCGACCCGGTCGGGGAAGGAATACGTGGAACCCGATCGAAACGGAACAGTGGTATTGCAACACAGCGACCAGACATTCACCATCGAATTTGTTGCGCTGGAGTACACAAATCCTGAAAAGAACCAGTACGCTTATACGCTTGAAGGATTGTCGAATGGATGGATTCACATTGGCAACCGGAGGTTTGTTCCGTTTACAAACCTACCGCCGGGTGAATACACCTTCAGGGTAAAAGGTTCGAACAACGACGGGGTATGGAATCAGGCAGGCAGGTCGATCCGGATCCTCATACTTCCCCCGTGGTGGAGAAGCTGGTGGGCATGGACTATTTACGGACTGATACTGGCCGGGGTTATCATCGTTTACATCCGGCTCAGGGAGCGGAAACTAAGGCAGGAGCGCGACATTCTGGAAAATAAGGTTCATGAGCGAACCCTTCAGATCGAAAAGAAAAATCTCGAAATTGTTCAGAAAAACGAAACACTGAACAACCTGAACAGTGAGTTAACGGCGCTCAATGCCACCAAGGACAAATTCTTTTCGATCATCGCACACGATTTGCGGAATCCCTTTAATTCGATCATCGGACTTACCGATATTGTACTCGGAAACCTCGAGAGCCCTGATATTCCGAAGATCCGGAAATCGGTGGGTGATATCCGCGATGCATCCCGTCATGCCTTCGACCTGTTGCAGAACCTTTTGATCTGGGGAAGGTCCCAGACAGGGAATCTTGATTTTAAGCCGGTTGCGTTTGATCTTGCCGAGCGGATCCAGGAGAATATCGATCTTGTTGCGGGGCAGGCGACCCGGAAAAACATAACCCTCAGATCGGACATCACGGATCTGATTGTGGTTCAGGGCGACGTCCAGATGATCAACACTATTTTCAGGAACCTGCTTACGAATGCGATAAAATTTACCGCCCGTGAGGGCGAAGTGGTGGTTTCGTCCTGTATCAGCGATTCGATCTGCCTGGTCAGTGTTAAAGATACCGGGACCGGAATCGCTCCCGAAATTATGAACAAATTGTTCCATATCGAGAGTAAGTACACCCGTAAAGGAACGGAGCAGGAACGGGGTACCGGCCTGGGACTGATCCTGTGCAAGGAGTTTGTCGAAAAGCATGGCGGGAATATCACCGTTACAACGGAACCCAAAAAGGGTAGTTGCTTTACGGTTACCCTGCCATTAGTTTCTGGTGTTGAATAGAATAGCAGCGATCACACCGGGTATCCAGCCACAGAGGGTCAGCAGGAAAACCAGGAGCACGGCCCCGCAACCGCGGTCCACAACCGCAAGCGGCGGAAAGATGATGCAAAGGATGGCGCGGAAACAGCCCATAAGCAGTCAGATCTTCAATTGGATAATACGTTTTGACAAATCGCGGAGGACGAACCCCCGGGATGTGGTTGAACTATTTGGTCATTACCTGACCGCCTGTTAACCCGTTCCTTACCCAATCGGCATAGATGTCTTTCGCGATGTTATTGGCAGCCTGATCCA
>DAONFN010000353.1:0-3598 GCA_035403625.1 Bacteroidales bacterium | reverse complement strand
CGTGGCCCTGCCGGATGTCAGACTGCGTAATGTGGTTACATAACCGAACATCTCCGCCAGGGGTACGCGCCCGCGGCTCACCTGGTTGCCGATGCGCGATTCGACCTCTTCCACATGCCCCCGACGCTTGGTAATGTCGCCGGTCACTTCACCCATATATTCGCTGGGTGTGATGATCTCAAATCGCATAATGGGTTCCAGGATCACGGCTTTGGCTTTCCGGGCCGCTTCGCGGAAGGCGATACCGGCTGCCACCTCAAAGGAGAGTGTGTCGGAATCGACACTGTGGTATGAACCGTCGATCAACCGTACCTTGATGCTCTCCATCGGGAAGCCGACGATCGGGCCATTCGTCATGGCCGCTTTGAGGCCCTTTTCTATGGCAGGAATGAATTCTTTGGGGATGTTCCCTCCTTTGATATCGTTGATGAACTGCAACCCCTTGATACCGGCATCTGCAGGACCGACTTCGATCACGAGATCGGCAAACCTGCCACGCCCACCGGTTTGTTTCTTGTATACCTCGTGGTGCAGCACCGTATTGATGATCGCCTCTTTGTATGCCACCTGTGGGTTGCCGCGGTTCACTTCGATATTGAATTCACGGCGCAACCGGTCGGCGATGATATCCAGGTGCAATTCGCCCATTCCGCTGATCAGGGTCTGACCCGTCTCATTGTCCACCCTCACCTGGAAGGTGGGATCCTCTTCCTCCAGTTTGCGGAGGGCGAGGGCAAGCTTTTCAATATCGTCCTGCGTCCTGGGCTCTATCGCCATGTTGATCACCGGTTCCGGGAAGGTCATGGTATCGAGCACGAGCGGATGTTTCAGATCGCACAGGGTATCACCGGTACGGATATCCTTGAAGCCAACGGCAGCGGCGATCTCGCCTGCTTCCACTCGCTTCAGCGGATTCTGCTTGTTGGCATGCATCAGCATAATGCGAAGCAGACGCTCTTTTTTATCAGTCCGGGTGTTCAGCACGACTTCGCCTGCATCCAGCTGGCCGGAATATACGCGGAAGAAGGCGATGCGGCCTACAAAGGGGTCGGTCGCGATCTTAAATGCATAGGCAGTGAAGGGTTCGCTCGGATCGGGATGACGCTCTTCCTGTTTCTCGTTGAAAGGGTTGATGCCGTGAATCGCCGGCATGTCATAGGGGGAAGGAAGAAAACGTACGATGGCGTCGATCAGCAGTTGTACGCCTTTGTTCTTGAAGGAGGCGCCGCAGATCACCGGGGTGATCTTTCCTGAGATGGTAGCTTTGCGAACCTCGGCGATCATCTCCTGCTCCGTGATGGAGGAAGGATCCTCCATGAATTTGTGCAGCAGTTCATCACTCTCTTCCGCCACGCCTTCGATCAGCTGTTGCCTGTGGCTTTCCACAGACTCTTTCATGTCATCGGGAATGGGGATCTCGAAGTACTCGCGTCCCAGCGAGTTGTCGTCCCATCCGTAGGCTTTGTTGGTGATGAGGTCAACCACGCCCGTGAATTCCTCTTCCGCCCCGATAGGCAATTGGATGATCACCGGGTTAGCCCCCAGTTTTTCACGGATCTGGTCGACTACATGCATGAAGTCGGCCCCGGTGCGGTCCATCTTGTTGATGTAACTGATCCGGGGGACGTTGTATTTATTGGCCTGGCGCCAGACGGTTTCCGATTGCGGTTCGACGCCACCGACGGCACAGAAGATCGCTACGGCGCCGTCGAGCACGCGCAGCGAACGCTCGACTTCAACCGTGAAATCGACATGGCCTGGGGTGTCGATGATATTGATGCGGTAACTGTCATTATTGTAGTCCCAGTAAACCGTCGTCGCGGCAGAGGTAATGGTGATGCCGCGCTCCTGTTCCTGGACCATCCAATCCATGGTTGCGGTGCCGTCGTGCACCTCGCCCAGTTTGTAGTTCTGACCGGTATAATACAGGATCCGCTCAGTCGTCGTGGTCTTACCCGCGTCGATGTGCGCCATGATTCCTATATTTCTTGTATTTTCTAACTTACCGGTCATAGTAAAACAGTATAGACGCGTAGCAGCGCGTCTATACGATTAAAATCTAAAATGTGAAAATGCTTTGTTTGCCTCTGCCATCCTGTGCGTGTCCTCTTTGCGTTTGAACGCAGCACCTTCTTCCTTGTAAGCGGCAACGATCTCAGCAGCCAGTTTCTGTCCGAAGCTTTTTTCGTGACGCTTGCGGGCAAAATTCACCAGCGATTTCATGCCGATGGAACTTTTGCGGCTGGGGCGGATCTCCGAGGGAATCTGGAAGGTGGCGCCCCCGATGCGGCGGCTCCGGACCTCGACCGACGGGGTAACGTTGGCCAGGGCTTTCTTGAATACCTCGAGGCCGTCTTCCTTGGTCTTTTCCGACACAGTGTCGATGGCTTCGTAAAAGACTTCGAACGCAATGTTCTTCTTACCGGCCAGCATGATGTTGTTCACGAACTTGGTGACCAGTAAGTCGTTGAACCTCGGGTCGGGCAGGATGGGCCTTTTTTTGGGTTTTGCTTTTCTCATATCAAAACGGTTGAGGCGCACGTGGGTGCGCCTTTACATTATAATATATTATCCTTTCTTTTCTTTGGGACGCTTGGCGCCGTATTTGCTCCTGCGTTGCCGGCGACCTTCCACACCGGAGGTATCGAGCGCACCGCGGATGATATGGTAACGAACGCCCGGGAGGTCCTTCACACGGCCGCCGCGGATCATCACGATGGAGTGCTCCTGCAGATTGTGGCCTTCACCGGGGATGTAAGCGTTGACTTCCTTCCCGTTGGTGAGGCGCACCCTGGCCACCTTGCGCATAGCGGAATTCGGCTTCTTGGGCGTGGTGGTGTACACACGCACGCATACGCCGCGCCGCTGCGGGCAAGAATCCAGGGCAGGCGACTTGCTCTTGTCTACCAGTTTTTGTCTTCCTTTGCGAACCAGTTGCGAAATCGTAGGCATATCAATGGTTTTGTAAATATTTTGCTCGTTTTTCCCGGTTTTGGGAGTGCAAAAGTACGAATAATTTTGACACAACCAACATCCGGGTTGAAAACCTGTTCTTTGCGTTGTTCGGGATAATCCCTGAATGACCTGCGGGAATGTAGGAAAGGAGAGGACTTTGCGAGACTTTCTACCGCGGCCCGTTGGATCTGGCCGCGGTTGAAACCTATATCTGTCTCACTTTATCAGGTTTCCTTGCCGCTTCCGGCTTGTTATTCAATCGAAAACGCAAAATGGTTTTCGAGGGCGCAAAGGTACAAACAAATTTGACCCATGCAAAAAAAATGTGAAAAAAAGTTAAGAAACTTCCCTCCTTCACCGGGTTGAGGGCTTGTCTGCCATCCAGGCAGGCCCGGGGGCGAGGTTATCCGTTCTTTACGATCACGGCTGTTCCTTCGATGTCGGGGATGAGGGTCATACCCTCAGGGATCGTGGCGACGAATTCGTCGACCGCTTTCATCACCCCTGGCCACTTTTGGTTGTAATCGTGCACCAGGATCACACCGCCCGGCGATAGCAGCGGATAGAAAAGATCGAGTCCGGCTCGCGTGGGCCGGTAAAGGTCTGCATCGAGATTGACCAGGGCCAGCCGTTCGCGGAAACC
>DAONFN010000352.1:0-3624 GCA_035403625.1 Bacteroidales bacterium | reverse complement strand
ATCAACTGACCACGTTCCCCGGTTCGAAACCCGTCAGGATACGCCTTTGGGGGGCGGTGCCTGCCGGCACTTACTCCGTCACTTTCACCGCGGCAGGCCCGAACGGCACTCCGGTCCACCGCAGAACGGCTACACTGACCGTCGTTGCAGGAAGCAACCTCCAGGCTTCCGTTACCCTGCAACCCGACCGTCAGGTGTGTGCGGGCGATACCGTGCATGTGCCGATCCGGGTGACGGGATCGAACATCCATTGTATGTCATTTTATATCAGCTATGATACATCTGTTTTAATGCAGCCTGAGCCATACTACTGCTCGGCACATCCCGCCATGGCGGTTTCGTGTTATCCCGCTCCTGTCAATTCCAATACCCTTTCCATCGGACTTACCTTGGCTGGCACCTCGGTGATCACGCTCAGCAATTCGACCGTCGTCGAACTGATCTTCCTGGCAAAAGCTCCAAGCATCGCATCCGTTCACCTGAGGCGATCACCCGATCCTGCTCCCCTGTCAGTGATCACCGACGGCGACGGCGGGCTTTTCAGCCAGGTGGGATATACAGATAAAACCGTTACATCCCTAGCCGGTTCTCCGGTATCCGTCACACTTTCTGCGATTCCGGTACTACCTGTCTGTGACGGCACACCCATTTCCGTTACTGCCGGGGTGGTGAACGGTGGAACTTCACCCGGCTACCAGTGGTGGTTGAACGGGATAGCCGCAGGCACGGGAGAACCTCAATTCAGTTTTACCCCCGATTCGGGCGACGAACTGAGCTGTACCGTTACCTCCTCCGCAACCTGTGCAATTTCAAACCCGGCAACCGCGCCCCCCCTGGCCCAGATGACGATTGCCAGGCAGCTTCCGGCCATCTGTGTTCTCCCCTCGTCAAATCCAGTTCCCTCAGGCGTTCCGGTTACATTTACCGTCTCAGCCGCCGGCGGAGGAAGTGCTCCGCAGTTCAACTGGTTTGTGAACTCCGTGAGCAGCGGCACGATGGCATCGCAGTTTACATACGTGCCCTCCGACTTCGACACAGTGGTTTGTACCATGACTTCAAACGCACTATGCTTAATGGGATCTCCGGTTGTTTCCAGCCAGGTCATCATGACGGTCCTGGCCAGTTCCCAGGTTCAGCAACTGGAGAATATCACCATTGATGATACCCGTTGCTTCGGAGCACCACAAGCCATCATGGTAGCAGGAAACGGCACCACCGCAGCCTTCCTGGCAGGGAGCGAGGTGACCCTGGTTTCCGGACAGAATATCTATTTCTTGCCATCGACACAGATCCTTGCCGGTGCGTGGCTGGACGCCTATATTTCAACCGACGGGATCTTGTGCCAACAACCTACCCGCCCGCTCGTCAGCCCGGCTGAAATAGCGGGCACATCGTCGGGGAAAGCAGGACCCACAGGGGTAAGGGTTTATCCCAATCCCGCATCGGATCGGTTTTTTATCCAGATTACCGGTTCTGCGGCAGGGGAGTCAGCCGAATTGGAAGTTTACGGTTCAACGGGGGCCCTGGTATCGCGCAGCCGGCTGGAAACCGGGAAAGTGTTCGATCAATCTGTCGCTACCTGGTCACCGGGACTTTATCAGCTCCGCGTAACCTGCCGGGGGAGCATTCTGACCAGCAGGCTATTAATCAGCCGGCGGTAATGCGCCAGCCGCTTTGATGAGGGTCGCCAGGTCGTCGCCCGTTCCGATGCGGTAACCTTCGGAAAGGTAGTGGATCACCCCTTCACGGGTCACAAATATAACGATCGGCAGGTTCTTCACCGGTTTTCCCGCAGCCCTTAGTTCGACGGGAGTGAGGGGAAACGAGTCCCATGTTTTCACCCCAATGTTTGCCGGAAGGATCCTTTTTTCGGCTTCCGGAAATGCCGAAGCTGCAGCGCCCTGTGGAAGAACCAGGACTATTTTGCCTTTCCAGCGGCCGAAGGCCTCCTTTTTCTCTTTAAAGTCGGCCAGCAGGTGGCGGGTGGGCTCCTTACCCGGGTCTATCCAGGCGACAATCATCCCGTTCCGGAGATCATCTCCCAGTTGCCGCGGGTCAACCGTCCCGTAATTGGCAGGTTTAGCAGGGGATTTCCTGATTTGCACATCGCAAACGACCGGCTTCCCCGGTGCCACAGTAAACACTCGAAGATGAGCCAGAACCGTTCCCTCCGCCAGCCTGGATCCGGTAACCATCAGGCAAGGTCCGGCCGGTATCTGAAGGGGACAGGGAAAGTCCTTCACCAGCGGACTTCCTTCATAATCGAGCGTACGGAAAAAGCCGTCTTTGAATTCTTCCAGGGTATAATGAATGGTATATTCCGGTTTTTTTGCATTGGCAGGGTCGTTCACGAGGGTAACCTCTCCCTTTGTCCCTTCTGTTCCGGCCTTATCAAAAAGCAGGATTTCCTGCCATGTTCCCTTGCTGAGATACTCGGGAACACGGGTAGCCGGGTCGAGTCGTGCTGGAATTCCCAGACTGCGGCAGATGGCGACAAACAGGATGTCGGCCGAGTGGCCGTCCGAGACCCGGAGTGCAAAAACGCCGGAGGGGGTCAGCGGAGCACGTCCGTAATTGGCCCGGTTGTTCAGGATGACGTTCTGCCGGACCCAAGCCGCAACACGCATTGGGTTCTTTCCGGCATTCCCTGAAAACGAAGGATCGTTGACAGCGGTAAAGATCTGCCGGTAAGGACGCAGGTATTCATTATCCACCCGTGGCGAGAGAATATACCGCTGATAATCCTCCTGCGAACAGGCAACGGCAGAGGGTTTAGGCGAATGGAGCAGGACGTCGAAAAGGACGGTGGTATCCACATCCCGGAGATCCTTCTCAGACAGACTGTACAGGATAGGAAACACAAAACCCTTTTCTACTTCCGGAACCTGCATGGCGAACTGGGTGAGGGTCCGCCAGTTTCCCCGGCTCTGCCGCAGGAATTGCCAGAGAGTATCGGGATCCAGTTTGACCAGTCGGGCGAAACGTACTGCTTTGAGAGAATCGATGAATGTCTCCTCATAACCGCGCCGCAAGCCGTCTTCCGCTGAGAGTCTTTGGTTGTTCTTCTCCCGCTGGGCATCTGTCACACTTGCTCCGGCATCGGCTTCGGCAGGAGGGATGAGATCGAAATCGACTGACAGGGTATCGGATGCGGTACGGTTCAGAGATAACGTGAGGGTATCGGTATTGCGGACATCCAGCCGGGCAAACCCATACCGCCCTTTCATGGCAGCCCACACAACGAGATCCCCGAAACCCGTGGTGAATGAAGCCAGCCCCTTTGAATCCGTGACGGT
This sequence comes from Bacteroidales bacterium, assembly GCA_035403625.1. Lineage (GTDB taxonomy): Bacteria > Bacteroidota > Bacteroidia > Bacteroidales > FEN-979 > CAIVAT01. The sequence goes on along the minus strand of DAONFN010000352.1, from coordinate 328 downwards.
CCGGAACAAGGGATAGAATTCTGCATAATTGTATAACTGGAATTCGATGGCTGCACTGTCGGCTGCCGAACCATCCGGATTGACCACCCTGGCAAAGACCCGCTTCACCGGTGCATAGTTCTGCAAAACATTGATGCGCGTAAATAGGGTATCCTTCACAAGGACGTCCTCCGGCCCTTCGTAGTCGCCGAAAACGGTGGTATTGACCAGCATCGCCCGTTTGGCCGGTTTGGTAAACCATGCCAGGTCGAGGTCTGCATCGGGTTCACAGGCGCCGATGAAATGCCATTTGCCATCGACCCAAACTTCCACCCAGGCATGGTTGTCG
>DAONFN010000351.1:0-3702 GCA_035403625.1 Bacteroidales bacterium | reverse complement strand
GTGGTGTTCTTTCCTAACTGAAATACTGGTATACTTTTCAATTGAAATTTACAGTAGCAAGGGTTTCAAGCACAAGGTGGTATTGCTCTTCGCCGGAAAGAAGAAAGACAAAGGAAAATGGATTCAACACGAAACGGATTTTAAGAATGTTGCTTAGGTGCTCTTCATGGAATTCAGATGATTCTGTTAAACCTTTCCCCGATAATTTTAATCAACCGCTCTTTAAAATCATCACTTAAAAAACTGATCCCGATAAAATCGATCCATACGGATTTTGCCTTTAGCATCTTTCCGAAAATGTTTTCCTGCTGTTTCGGATCGAGATCCAGCGTCCGGAAAGCTGTGATGAAATCATTCCGGGTTATCTTTTTCTTTTTTCCATTTAACGTAAGTGCCAGGTCCTCTTTGTCTGCAGGATTTACGAGTGCGGTTGTCACCAGGTCATACGCCGGAGAAAGTACATATCCCCTGCCGGGAAGTTTTATCAAAGAAAAATTCTTCAGATGCATATCTGCATTCCCTGTAAGAAATGAAAACAAAACCTGCTCGAAGTAATTGACCACATCCAGACCTGGGTTATGGGAGTATTTCAGGATCGCCCTTGCCACCTGTTCGTGGGAACCGTGATATTTGTCCTCGGTAAGACGTTCCGTCAACTGACACATATCTTCCATATGGAGCTTCTGCGTTTTTCCGCGATCAACTCTTTTGGTAATATAAGCAAGGCCCCCGGATTGAAGACGTATAAGGCTGTGAGGGACCACAGATATTCTGGCCAGGCTGGCAAGGTGCATGGTCAGGTCCTCTACCTCCGGCAATTGAGGATAATGCCCCGCCTGCGGTTTCAACATATATCCTCCCCACAAGCCGACGATGGTGAATCTTTTTGGGGTCCGTTTTCCTCCCGGCGATTCCAGATGAAGGGATAATTTTGCCTGAACACCGGTGACGGTCACCTGTGTTTGAACAACCTTCAGAGCCAGATCGGCCATCTGCGCCTCGGTATATGGTAATTCCGGTGGAACAGGCTGATCAAAGATCTTCCTGCTGCAGGATGGATGAAAATCGGGCTCATTTTCGGTCAAAGTCTGATAGCAATATAAGCATCGTTTCACAACTAAGCCTCTTCTTTTATTTCGATCACACTGATAGCCCCGATGCAATCTTTACAGCAGGCAAGAAGAAGTCCCATCCGGTCCCTGGCATTCAGTTTCCAATTCCTCTCGGCTATGTCGAGCAGCCACCCTTCCGGGATCAGGCCATCGAAAAAGGGAAAGAGAATGTTGCTGTCAAAGGATTCGGACCTCAACGGAAGCGTCAGGCTCACCGGTTCTGCTTCTTCAGATGCCAACCAGGCCGGATCGTATTTGAAATGATATCCGTTTTCATCCTGAGTAAGCCAACCTGCTGTCAGATTTTGAACTTTTATTTCAGCCTTTCTCATCGTTCGATTCATTTGTCACTTGTCATTGGTCACTCGTCATTCTGACAGGGCCCAGCTCAAACCCAAAAAGCTTCAGTACCTGGTTGACTTTATCCATTCGTAAAGTAACCTTACCCTGTTCCATTTCCCTGATAAAGCGAAGACCCACGCCTGCCTTTTCGGCCATCTCCGGTTGGGTCAGATTCGCAAGTTTTCTTTTTTCCTTGATGAAAGTCTTAAGATTCATAAATATACCCTTTAGGGTGCAAAGATAACAAGAAACAAAAAAAACACCCTTTCGGGTATAATATTATAAAATTATTAAAAACCATACCCTTACGGGTACGATTTGAAGAAGCCAGCAATCAGGGAACGGGGGAACAATAGAACAATAGAACGCCCGCTTTTCCGGAGAACGGCCGACATCACCTCCTGCACACGCTCCTCCTGGTATTCCGAAAAGGATCGCTTTCACCTGTTGCGCATACATCGCCGTCGGCTGTGTGCTGGCCACTTACGAGGATGCGGCCAATTACGACTATACGGCGCCGCCGGTCAGGGTTGCGTCAGCGGACTGGTGATTTCGCAGGCCGGCGGACAGGGACTGACCGACTTCGCATCGGTGTTGAAGATGCTGCCGTTCACCACATCCCGGCCCTGGCCATCCATGCCGACCACGATGCCTCTCAGGCGGCTGCTTTCATCTCTCCCCAGATAGATCCGGAATCCCGCGAGCGCACCATTCTCCTTCGAAAGGCTGCTCATCGCCTCAAACTGCGACCGGTCGATGGTAAATCCCTTGATGACTTCGCCCGCCGACGTGGCTCCGGCGGCATAGTTCGCGATGTAACTCCGCGCCTGCTCGGCGGTGACCGTGGCCCCTCCCCCGGGAGCGGCGGTGAAACTGACAAGTCCCAGGAAACCCAACCCCAGGATCATACCGGCAAGGAACCCGGATACCGGTGAAATATATATGTGCTTTTTCATCTCTTCTTATTTGGAATTTGAATAAATAAATGTTTAATTTCGCTCAAAATTAATTATTTATCCGGATATAGAAGATTTCTTTTGTGATGGACTTTAAAAACTACCGGGCGCTCCGTCGCAGAGCCCTCCTCCTGGTCGTGCTGCTCATGACCCTTGCGGGGCTGCCGGTACACGCGGGCGACGGACTGCCGGCCGGGCTGAAAAAACAGTACCTGGCTGCTACCGCCGACAGCGTCCGGATCCGCATCCTGTTCGGGATGGCAGCGTGGTATGCCGACCGGCAGGATGACCCCGTGCGCGCCGACAGCGTGGCGGAAATCGCATTGCGGATCGCCCGGGCCAGCCGGAAGGACCCGTTGGAATGGCAGTCCATCCACGGGTATGTCGGAACATGCGACCCGGGCCGGTTCAACCGTAAGGCGCTCGATCTGCTGGCGAAGGCGGAACAGATGGAACAGGATATTCAAGGCCGTGAGCGGGCGTTCGACCTGTACGCCGACTATGCCCGGGTCCATCTCGCCGCCTATCGTTTTGAACTTTCGCTGACGTATGCTTATAAGGCGCTGTCGGTTGCTACCAACCGCGAGGAGGACCGGCGGATGGTGGAGGCATACCTGCTGATCGGCCGCGGACTGGAAGGCATGAACCGGATGATCGATGCGTTCCGCAATTACATCAGCGCGGTGACCCTGGCGGAAAAGCTCTCCGAAAACCGGCTGCTCGACGACTGTTATGCCGATCTTTCCCGGTTTTACAGCCTTAGCAAACTGCGCGGGCAGGCAACCCGGTACGCCCTGAAACGGCAGGAAATGATCCTTGGCCGGAAACCGGTCGATTCGGCCGCTTTTATGTGGACGGTTTACGATCTCCAGGTGATCGATCTGAATGCCGGGATCGGCGACATCAATGGGAGGGAAGTGAAACGGGTCATGGATTTTGCCTTGCGGAACCACAACGACCGGTTGCGGAAATTCCAGGCGGCCCTCTACCGCTCGCGGTTGATCGAGGCAAACGACATCGGGCGGCTGCGCGACTTCTACTTCCGGGAATACCCGCAGGAATGGGGTCGCCTGTACCTGGAGAACCCGGCGTTGTTTTACCGGCTGAAAGCGTTGTTTTACGACGACGCCGGCAGGGTTGATTCGGCCTTTGCCTGTTTCAGGATGGCCGCCGGAAGCCTGGAAGCGGATCCGAACCAGGTGCTGAAGTCAAAATTCTATCACCGGTACGGGCAGTTCCTTCTCCGGCACGGAAAAAAGGCCGAAGCCCTGGAGATGTTCCGGAAATCGTAC
>DAONFN010000350.1:0-3708 GCA_035403625.1 Bacteroidales bacterium | reverse complement strand
CTTCGGCCGGCAATTCGAAGACCGATCGGCGGCTGTTGCCCTGGGGCCCAACCGCAACGTGTATGTTTCGGGCCGTTCCGCGGGCGATTTTGTGGTGATGTGTTATTCGCCCGGCGGTGATTCACTGGCCCGTATGCTGTTCCCCGCTTACGGCTCACCGGCAGGGGGCGCCCTGGTGGTGGACAACGACGGGTATGCTTACCTTACCGGGTACGATTATGCCGCATGGCCCACCTCCGACCAGACGCTGACCATCAAATGCGACCCCTTCGGCCATCTGCAGCAGGGATGGGTGACCCGCATGGGCGAAACATCCTTCGGCAGGGCCATTGCTGTGGATGACTCCGCCAACGTTTATGTGACCGGGGAGGCTTACTGGGAGGACATGTTCCTGGTCAAGTACAGCCGGCAGGGCCTGGTGCGATGGAAAAAGATCCTCAATTTCGGGTATTACGACAACGGGATCGCGGTCAGGACCGACCACCAGGGTCATGCCTATGTGCTGGTGCGGTCGAACCACGACAACAGCTACGCCAACTTCCTGCTGATTAAGTTCGATACCGTTGGGGATACGCTTTGGACGGCCCGGTACCAGGGAGCCGGGCAGGGAGCCACGCCGGTTGCCATGGCCCTCGATGCGGCCGGTAATATCTATGTTTCCGGAACCATTTATACAGGGTTGGCCGAAAGGGAGAATTTCGCCACCCTGAAATATGATCCCGACGGTCACCTGAAATGGCAGGCTGTTTATAACGGACCGGTCAGTTATACCGACCAGGTGACGGGCATGGCCCTCGACGATTCGGCGAATGTACTGGTCACAGGGTCGTCGTCGGGGCTTTCGGGCGACCTGGCCCTGGTGAAATACGACAGCTCTGGGAATCAGAAATGGGTGAGCCGGTTCGACTATTACGAAACCAACAATGACGCCGGGCAGGTTTGCACCGGTCCGGGTGGAGAGGTGTATGTGACGGGAACGGTGACTTCGCTCAACTCGGTGACGAACAGCAATATCGTTACCGTGAAGTACGACCGGAACGGTACCTGCCTGTGGAACCGGATATACGGTTCGCCGGATTCGTTGTGGGATGTGTCGTCGGGGATCATCGCCGACCTTTACGGGAATGTGTATGTGTCGGGCACCTCGGCTTCCGCCGCACCGGGGAACTCCTTCGACTGGGTCACGGTGAAATACGCGCAGGGGATCAACCATGTAGAGGGTACGCTTGCCAACGGGCAGGATACCTGTTATGAAGCCGCAGTCACCCTCGATGTGGCCGGGAATGGGACTGAATTCCATGTTACAGGAGGCAGCAGCGCGATCCTGGCCGCACGGCAGAATATCCTGTTCCACGCGGGCACCATGGTCGAACCGGGAGGATACCTTTGGGGGCATATTGTCGCGGACGGCCCGATGTGCCAGGCCCCCGCCAGGCCCGCCGGCCTGAACACCGATAATCAACCGGTGCCTCTCTCTGGCCCCCCGTCTCTTCATATTTATCCCAACCCGGCCACGCGGGGAGTATCCGTCACCACTCCCGAACCGGGCCTCCTCACGATCCTCAGCATCGAAGGCAGGCAGATGTTCCGGCAACAGACCGGCACCTCATCACTTTACCTCGACCTCAGCGGGTGGACTCCCGGTGTTTACCTTGTCAAACTGGTAGGAGCAACAAGCGTCGGAGTTGGCAGATTCGTGAAGCAGTAGTATTTTTGGGGATCGTTCCATCCGGCGGATGAAGGAAAACATGCGGAGATACAGCCGGTGGTGGCTGATGATGGCTATCCTTTTCGGGAAAGGGGTGATGGCTGTGCCTGCCCCGGATACGCTGGCATTCCGGAATCCGGCCCTTCCGCTTTCGGAAAGGATCAACGACCTTATTTCAAGGCTGAAACCCGAAGAAAAAGCAGCCCAGTTGTCGAATCCCTCCGACACCATCCAGCGGCTGGGGGTGATGGGATACCAGTACTGGAACGAAGCCCTGCACGGGGTTGTAGCTCCCGCCATGTCCTCTTTCCCGCAGGCGATCGCCCTATCCGCCACCTGGGATACGGCCCTGGTCAGGCGGGTTGCTTCGGCTATCTCGGATGAAGCCCGGGCGAGAAACATCCGCGACGGGGCAGGACTGACCTACTGGAGCCCGGTCATCAATATGCTGCGCGACCCGCGATGGGGGAGGTCCGAAGAGACCTACGGCGAAGACCCCCTGCTTACGGCCGGGATTGCCTCCTCCTTTATCCGGGGGATGCAGGGATCGGATCCGAAATACCTGAAAACGGTGGCTACCGTGAAGCATTTTGCCTGCAACAACATCGAATCCGGGCGCCACCGGATATCGTCGGATGTCGACCAGAGAAGCCTCCGGGAATATTATCTCCCGGCCTTTAAAACGTGCATCCGCGAAGCGGGAGTCGCCTCCCTGATGTGCGCCTACAACGCGGTGAACGGGGTTCCCAGCCCGGTGAACCGGACCCTGCTGACCCATATCCTGCGCGAAGAATGGGGCTTCAACGGCTTCGTCGTTTCCGACTGCGATGCTGTGAGTGATGTCTGTTTCGGTCACGAATATGTTCTCGGTTTGCCTGCTGCCACCGCCCTGTCGGTGAAAAGCGGAACCGATCTCAATTGCGGGCTGACCTATGCACGTTTTGCCGACAGCGCCATGAATCTCGGCATTCTGAGGCAGGACGAGATCGACACAGCCCTGGCGAGGGTCTTCAGGGCCCGGTTCCTGCTGGGGGAGTTCGATCCGCCGCAGATGGTGCCGTATGCTTCGATCCCCGTTTCCGAGATTGACTGCCAGGAACACCGCGAACTCGCCCTGGAAGCGGCGCGAAAGGCTATCGTATTGCTGAAGAACGAACAGGAGATCCTGCCCCTGAATCCCGATTCGTTGACGAAGATCGCCGTACTGGGACCGAATGAAAACCGGGTGCAGTTGGGGGGATACAGCGGATTTTCGACGGTGCAGTCGACCCCGCTGCAGGGGATCCTCGATAAATTTCACGGGCCCGGCCGGGACGTGCGGGCCACGATGGGTTGCGAAATACTGGGCCCGGCCGATTCGGCTGAATTCAATCACGCCCTCGAACTGGCCCGGTGGGCCGATGTCGTGGTGCTGGTTTGCGGTACCAACCCCCAGGTGGCATTGGAAGACCTTGACCGCTCAGAGCTGGGATTGCCGGGGGCGCAGGACAGCCTGGCCCATGCCGTCTTCCTGGCCAATCCAAAGACCATTGCCGTCATGGTCGCCGGGTTCCCGCTCGCCATCAACCGGATCAATGAAGAGTTTCCGGCGGTGCTTACGGCTTTCTACGACGGACAGGCGCAGGGAGCGGCCATCGCCGATGTCCTGTTCGGAGATTGCAATCCCGGCGGCAAGCTGACGTCGACCTGGTACCGGTCGGTGGCCGACCTTCCCCCGATGGATCATTACGATATCAAGGAAAACCGGACCTACCAGTACTTCGAGGGAGACCCGCTCTATCCCTTTGGTTACGGGCTGAGCTATACCACCTTTGCCTACAGCGGGCTGTCGTGCAGCAAAACCCGGCTGGGTGCGGGCGATTCGCTGACCGTGCGGGTGGCGGTGGCCAACACCGGTTCCGTTGCCGGCGATGAAGTGGTACAGTGCTACGTGCGGCACATGGATCCGCCGGTGACCAGGCCCCTGACCATTGTCCTGCAGAATCCGTGGGAGACGACCT
>DAONFN010000349.1:0-3724 GCA_035403625.1 Bacteroidales bacterium | reverse complement strand
AAAAATCATCAAAATAGAATTTGGTGGCATTGCTTGACGTGTAACGGCACATCAGCCCGAACCACCGGATCGGGACGATACTACCGTCGAAAAAGGTGCCGTCGGTGAAATATCCCTCCCCGCCTGTCGTGTCGATCTGGGCCGTCCACCACCCGGAACTTTCCCGCACGATCCGGATACGGAAAGCGTTGGTGGAATGATTGGTTCTGTACCCGCTAAACCGGTAGAGCACATGTGAGACCCCTCCCTGCAGCCGGCAGATAACCAGGGAATCATTGCTGCCCCCGGCCTGCAGGTAAAATCCGGTTTGTGACAGCAGAATATCCGACGTGTCGGCAGCCAGATATACCCGGGCAAAGTTGTTGGCCGATGTGTTGAAGGATAATTTTCCCCAGAAGCGCCATTCCGCCGCAGGAAAAGAGAAAACAGGGGTGACCAGCAAGGAAGTGTCGCTTCCCTCCGATTTGAGGTGCAGCTGCCCGGCAGTATTCACCTCGAACCGGGCTGTATCCCCCGACCAGGAGGGATTCTGCGTAAAATTCCCATCCGAAAAGTCATCCATGACCTGGGAGAAAACTGCACTGGGAAGGCAAACAACGCTGGCAATGCAAACCATCCAAATGATTTTCCCCACTCTGTTTGGCGTGCCTGCCTGCCTGATAGACAGAGGTGACCGAAATATGTTGTTCATACCGTTTTTCCTGCTTAATCCGAAAAAACACAAAAGGTGATACCCCGTGTTAATAACTTTCCCATCAGCACATCAGCACATCAGCACATCAGCACATCAGCACATTTTCCTACCTTTGTTCCCAAATTCCCCCACCATGAAACTGGCAGTAGTCGGCGCCACCGGGCTGGTCGGCCGTGAGATCCTCAAGGTACTCGATGAACAGGACTTCTGGCCGGAAACCCTGATCCCTGTGGCTTCTCCGAAATCGGTTGGAAAAACGCTCGAATACAATACCCGCCGTTTTCTCGTCCAATCCCACGAAGAAGCAATCGCCCAACGCCCTGCCGTTGCCATTTTTTCGGCAGGGGGAGCTGCATCCCGGGAATGGGCGCCCCAATATGCCGCTGCCGGAATCACCGTGATCGACAACTCCTCCGCCTGGCGCATGGATCCCGACATCCCCCTGGTGGTGCCGGAAATCAACGCCGCCCTCCTCTCCCGCAATCACAAGATCATCGCCAATCCCAACTGCTCTACCATCCAGTTGGTGATGGTTCTGGCCCCCCTGCATGCACGCTTTCACATACGGCGCGTGGTTGTCGCCACCTACCAGTCAGTCACCGGAACTGGCGTGAAAGCGGTCAGGCAACTTGAGAATGAGCGCAAAGGAATCGACGGGGAACGGGCATACCCCCATCGCATCGACCTTAATCTCTTCCCACATGGAGGCGATTTCCTTGAAAACGGCTATACGACCGAAGAGATGAAGCTGGTCAACGAGACCCGGAAAATCATTGGCGATCCTTCTATCCAGCTGACTTCCACAATCGTCCGCGTACCCGTATTTGGAGGACATTCCGAAGCGGTGAATATCGAATTTGAGCAGGATTTCACCCTCGGGGAGGTTCACAAACTGCTGGCAGGCTTCCCGGGAGTGGTGATCCGGGATGATGTAAAGAACAATGTCTATCCGATGCCGCTCGACGCTGCCGGACGGGATGAGGTGTTTGTCGGAAGGATCCGCCGGGATGAATCTCAACCCCGCTCCATGAATCTTTTCATCGTTGCCGATAACCTGAGAAAAGGCGCCGCCACCAATGCGGTTCAGATCGCCGCATACCTGGCTGCGAACGGGCTCACAGGTTGATATATCTCAAGTTTTTCGTTGACAAAAATCCTCGAAAATTTGTTTTATATCAATTTCGTGCTATCTTTGTGAGCCTGAACGGACGACGGGCTTCTGATGATAAATAAACCCAATCACATCTCCAATTGTAAAGACTGTACCTGCAGGTCTTCCATTTTCGATAACCTGAGTCCGCTCGAACTCGAGCTGATCAACAGCAGCCGTTTCCAGGTAAGCTATAAAGCCGGGGAGATCATCTTCAAGCAGGGAACTCCCTCCCCCTATTTCGTCTGCGTGACCTCCGGACTCGCCAAGATCTACATCGAAGGATACGGGAAAAACCTGATCCTCGCCCTGGTGAAACCGGTGGATTATATCTTCGGACCGGGTATTTATGTGGATAACCGCCATTACTATTCCGCCGCAGCCGTTGAAGACTGTACAGCCTGTCTGATCGATGTTAATATCTTCAAGAAGCTGATCCGCGAAAACCCTGATTTTACTGAGGAATTCATTCGCCGGGTATCCCTCCAGGCCATCTTCAATTTCGATCAGCTGATAAATCTTACACAGAAACAGATGCATGGCCGGATTGCCGATGTGATCTTCTACCTGTCCGAAAAGATTTACAGCCAGAACCCATTCGAGTTGACCATCTCCCGCCAGGACCTGGCCGATCTTTCCGGCATGTCAAAGGAGAGTGCGATCCGCATCCTGAAAGAATTCAAAGAGGAGGGAATCCTGACCCTCCATGGCAATACGCTGGAAATCCTGAACGAAAAACAGCTTCGCCAGATCCGGGAAACGGGCTGATAATAAAATCACAGCCGGAAGCACCCTCCCACCCCTTTTACCCGTTTGTTGATCCCGACACCACGCTCGATGCATGTACAGATTGATATATATCAATGATGGATTGAGATATATCAGTTACATTATTAACAAATCTCACCGACTTATCAACAGGCACGGATATAATCTTCGATACTTTTGTTTCCGAAACAAATTGCACAAGTTGTCAGCTGCGTAAACGAATTATTAACAAAAACTGTATGATCATGAAAAAACTGCACAAATTCTTTTTTGCTGCCGGAATGCTGGCGGTTGCAGGCACAATGTTCCTGGCTTCCTGTACCAAGGAAGGACCCCAGGGACCTCAGGGAGTTGCCGGCCCCGCTGGAAAAGACGGTACGAATGGAAAGGATGCCAATGAAACCTGCAAACTTTGCCATGCAAAGGCAGTGGTGGATGCCATTGCGGTTGAGTTCCAGCTTTCCAAACACAATTGGGGAGAAGCCTCCTTCGAAGAAGCCGGTAACGCAAGCTGTGGTCCCTGCCACGAGCACAAAGCCTTCCTGTATGTTGTTGACAACAATGTCTCCAGCGAATTTACCTTCACGGGCGGGAAATGGGTGAACCAGTACGCCTCAGATAACGCCAATGCCATCGGCGAGATCGGCTGTTATACCTGTCACAGCAGCCTGCATACCACCTATGCCACCACCGACCTGGCCCTGACCACTACCGCACCGGTCGCCATGACCATGTACGGCGGCGCCAAGACGATCAACCTGACCCAGGATGAAGGCAGAAGCAACCTCTGCGCAAAATGCCACCAGCCGCGTCCGCTCACCTGCGGCAATGACCCCGCTGGCCGTCTGCTCAACTACGACAGTGTGAAGAACAAGCCGCTGGCCGTTATGTGGGACAGCGCTACCGGAGCCGCCAATACCATGCTGAGGCCCTCCTACCGCATGCACGTACACTACGGTACGGTGAGTGCCGTGTTCGCCGGAGTGGGCGGGTTTGCGATGCACTGCTCGGTCATCTTCAACCGGGACGCAGTGGAGACGTTCACGCTGGACGAGAAAGGCAAGATCACCAACTGGACGGCCTATTATTCTTCGCTGCGTCTGCCGTGAGGG
>DAONFN010000348.1:0-3726 GCA_035403625.1 Bacteroidales bacterium | reverse complement strand
TGAGGTAGGTGACACACCGTCCACCGGGGGAGTGAATGTGCCGGTGGTATTGGCCATGATCAGGAATCCGGTTGCCGGCTGGGCTCCGTCGTTGTCATTCCAGGTATTGGTAATGGTGGAAGAAGAGTTGGAAACGGCGGTGAAATTCGAGGCATGGTTCGATGGTTCGTCGAGCAACGTAGTAAAGGAGGATTCTGTCGAAAGAGAGGTGCCGGCGCTGTTGGTTGCATAAGCGGCAAAATGGATGAGTGTGTTCTTCGGCATCCCGGTGCGCCTGTGGATGAAGGTTGCCACTGTTGTGCCGCCTTCCGCAAGCTTGTTATCGGCGATGGTCACCGGTGTTGTCGTACTCCAAACGGTGCCTCGCTCGGTGATGATTGCACCGCCGTCGGATGTGATCGTGCCTCCGAGCCGGGCTGAAGTGGCCGTGATGGAATCATACGCCGGCGTGGTAATGACCGGTGGTACCGGGGCAGCGGCCGAATTCTGGCTTAGCGGATTGTTGGTTGCCGTGGTGGTGAGGTATTTGGTAGCGGTACTGGTGCCGTTATATTCATATGCCCGGAACCAGTAAGTTGTAGCCGTTGAAAGACCGGTGACAGTTGGTATGGTGTTGCCGGAACCATTGTAGATTACCTGTTCGCCGGCGTTGGCCCAAGCCGAACTGGCCGTAGGATCGGTGCCGTCGGCCGGGTTTGTAAAGCTGTTGCTCGTATTCATTTTAACAATCCTTTTCCCGCCGTCTCCGCTGGTCCATGCAACATTCATCTGCGTTTGCTGGACATTGGAGAAGGTGAAACTGGAGGTCTGTACGGTGGGAGGGCTGATGGTGCCGGTGCCGGTTACATCTGCCCAGGTGAGTCCCACCCGGATTCCGTCGAGTTTGAGCACAGGTCCTGATGTAGCGCCGCCCTGTCGAAGAGCAACAGCACCGATGTTGGCTGGATCGGTGCCCGTGTTGGTTGCGGTTGCGTTAGGTGTAGGTTCTGCAGCCCCTAAAACAGGATTTATAAACAAGGCTGCAACATCGTTTGAAGTACCAAAAACGATCGTGTATTTTACAACAATCAGGTATGTCTGGCCTGGGGTATAACTGTAGGTAGTATAGTTAATAGTAGTATTACTACCCGAAATGCCGAAGGCCAGATTAGTGCTTGAGCTTGATTCTTTTTTTACATAAAGCCTGCCGACGAAAGCTGAAGAGACAAGGGGATTGGTTGAAAAATGATAAAAGTAATCCCCGGTGGTTGTGGCAGAGGTTATATTTACAAGGAACCCGGCATAGACCGAACCGGAGGTCTGAGAAGCAAATGTCCTATTAACGTCGATTCCTGTGGCAACAAGCGATGTCTCGTTCCCGATGCCGGATGAAAGGTACCCGGTATAGGTGATCGAAGAGGCGGTGACCATGATCTCATTTGTGTTTCCCGAATGCAGGGTCCAGCCATGTGCGGTGAGCGAGTCGCCTGGACCGGAAGGATAAGAGAAATTTTCTTCCAGCAGGAGTTGTCCCATCGACACCTGAGCCATTCCCAGGGTGAGGATCCCGATGATCCATAATAGACGCTTTTTCATAGATTGGTTTTTTGTGAATGTGTTTTAACAAAAATAGAAATATTAGCTCGAAAATGCCGCATTGGATTCAAAGATTTAATAAAAAGTTAATCGGTCAAAAACAGGTTCCCTCCAGCAGATATCCCTGGACATATTCCTCCACCGCTTGTTCGAGCGAACGGAAAGGCCGAGCATAACCTGCAGCCCGGAGTTTCTCCATCCGGGCTTCCGTGAAATACTGGTATTTGTCGCGGATGTCGGCCGGTGTGTCGATGAATTCGATAGCCGGTTCCCTTCCCAGCGCTGTGAAAACGGCATTCGCCAGATCGAGAAAGGTGCGCGCCCGGCCGGTACCAAGGTTGTAGATACCGCTGGCCGGCTGAGCGTCCATCAGGAACCAGAGAACATCGGTCACATCCTTCACATAGACGAAATCCCGCTTCTGCCCGCCGTCGGTGTAGTCCGGCCGGTGTGACCGGAACAGCCGTACGACACCCTGTCCGTCCGTCCTGCCGTCGGGCTGTCCGCTTTTACCTGCCACCTGCCTGAATGCATGGAACACCACCGAGGCCATCCGGCCTTTGTGGTATTCATTCGGCCCGAAAACGTTGAAGAATTTCAGCCCGTGCCACTTCGGCGGCGCCAGTTCCTGGCGGATCACCCACCGGTCGAATTCATTCTTCGAAACCCCGTAAGGATTGAGCGGAATAAGCCGGTCGCTCAGCGAAGGATCTTCGTCGTCGTACCCCAGAGAACCGTCGCCATAGGTGGCTGCCGACGAAGCATAGACCAGTGGAATGCCATGCCGGGCGCACGCGTTCCAAACTTTTTTCGAATATCCGAGGTTCAGTTCGTCGAAAACGGCCCAATCGAACTCCGTTGTATCGGTGCGGGCCCCGATGTGGAAAATAAATCCAACGTTACGGACATTTTTATCCAGCCATCCGAAAAAATCACGCCGGTCAACCTTCTCTAAGAAGATCTTATTCGCCAGGTTGATCTGTTTGTCCTCACGTGAAAAATCATCCACCAGTACAATGTCCTTAAAGCCTTTGTTGTTCAGCTTTCCTGCCATGCAACTGCCGATAAATCCGGCCGCCCCGGTGATCACAATCATCATGCTGTCCGTTTCCTTTTTTGCAAAAATACGCATATTGAGCCCTGAAAAACCCGGGGTTTATAAATTCTGGTTACTTTTACAGCCGCGTATGAAACAACGCTAACTCCTTTTTTTATGTCCCCCAAAAGCACATTCTATCCGATGTCCCGGTTCCTCTTGCTGTTCACGGGATTCCTGCTGATCACCGCTGCGTTGCAGGCACAAATGACCGGTACTTACAACGATCCCCGGGATGGTAACGAGTACTACTGGGTGAAAGTCGGGAAACAGGTTTGGATGGCCGAAAACCTCCGATACCAGGTGGTCGGCAGCTGGGCTTACAACTACGATTCCATCCATGAGATGAAATTCGGGCGGCTGTATTCCTGGGATGTGGCCCAGTCGGCCTGTCCGAAAGGGTGGCATCTGCCAGCTCCCAAAGAATGGAACGCACTGATTCAGACCCTGGGTGGTCCCGATGAAGCCGGCGGCCGGATGCAGCAAATGGATACCCTGGCCAAACGGACCGACCTGGCAGCTACCGGTAGCCCAAATCCGAAGATTTCTTCCCTTTTCAGCGGGATTCGTTATCCCGACATGAAATTCAGTTCGCTCAATCTCTGGGGAGGCTGCTGGTCAACGGTTAAGGTGAATGATTCGGTAGCAGAAAACTACCTCTTTGCCCGCGGATCCAAAAGCATTGTTACCAGCACCAACGCAAGGGGAACGGGGCTTTCGGTGAGATGCGTGAGGAATAAGTGATCGGGAGGATCATTCCCAGAATTTTTGCAGATCGTTGAGGGTTTCCCGTTCTTTCAGCAGGGTGAACCGACCGTGTTGCCATCCCAGGATCCTGGGGGTTTGGCGACTGTTGTAACGCGACCACATGCTGAAGGTGTATCCGCCGGTATCATGGATCACCAGGTAATCCCCTTCATTGACTCTTGGCAAAGGCACATTCCGGGCCAGGATATCACCCGAAAAGCAAAGCGGGCCGGCCAGTGTATAGGTTGCCTCATCGGTGCCTGACCTGGGGAACCCGGCCGGATCGAGAAGGCTGTACTCATGCTGCC
>DAONFN010000347.1:0-3727 GCA_035403625.1 Bacteroidales bacterium | reverse complement strand
CGCTGATATCATGAACAACGGTGCCCAGGGCGATCGGTTTCCGGGTGTGCGGGTGCCTGATAATAAATGCCTGCAAATCAACAGGAATGACGTTCAGGGTGGATAAATTTCTGAGGAGATATTCGCCCTGCCACCATCCTTTCTGCATCAGGATCTCCATCAACGGGGCGAATGGAGGGGCCTCCGCCGGGATAAAGTCCTTGATATTCAGGGTGGAAAGATCAACATCATGCACTCCTGCCAAAAGCCTGCCGCTGCGATTAATGTAGGTCACCTGGCCATCCAGGGAGGCAAGTCCGACGAAATTGGGGCTTGATTCGACCAGGGTAGCCAGTTTTTCCCGTTCTTCGTCAGCTTTTTTGCCGGCCGTGATATCGGTGACAAATCCGTGCCAGGTAATGCTGCCATCGGCATCCCGCACCGGAGCCGAGTACCCTTCGATCCACACCTGCCCCTTCTCCGGGTGCTGATACCGGAATTCATCTTTCCAGATAGTCATCGTTTCAGCCGAGTGCGCAATGGTGGCAGTTACGTGTTCAAAGTCTTCCGGAAGAATTCGGGACAAAATGGGGGCCAAATCACTGGCAATTTCTTGTAATTTGAACCCATACACATCATTAACGGCAGGGCTGGCATAGGGCATACTGGCTTTTCCAGAAGGCTCCAGATGGAAGGAGCAAAGAAGACCGGGCACGGAGGCTGCAATTTTTTCCAGCTTTTCTTTTTCAAGCCACAACTCTTTTTCCGCTTTTTTCCGTTCCGTGATATCGTGGCAGGTGTAAAGCACGGTCCCGCATTCTATTGATATTTTCTTGACAGTCAACAGGATGTCGTGTTTGCGGCCCGATTTATCGGTAATCAGGCAATCGATGTTGGCGATTTCACCCTGGCGGGCAAGTTCGGCCGGGTCAAACGGGTCTTTGGCCAGCAGGTGTGAAATGTTCCCTAAACGGGCGACTTCCTGCTGGGTATATCCGAAAAGGACATGGACATTCGGGCATATGAAGGTGAACTCCCCGGCATCGTCGGTAATAAAAACCGCATCGGAAATGTTGCTTAGCGTCAACCGGTAGAGTTCATCAGCATCTTTCGGCGAATTCCGGATATCTTCAGGGTCAGGCATATTTTACTTCTTTCTGATCTTCAAATATAATATTCAGATAGTTGGGTACGTTGATAAAAGGAATGTACAATGATACTGAATTAGTTTTAGTTTTACCATAAAGCAGGGTGGATTATTAACAGGGGGTTCCGCATGAGAGCAAATCTAAAATCCCACTTCTTTCGCAGGTTCTTTGCCGTCCTGATCGATTTCGCAGCGATCTGGTGTGTGGCTTCGCTTATTCAGCAAGTTTCACGGTTTACGATTTTCATCCCATTCGGCGATCTGCTTGCCGGTTCATTCATCGGTTATTACCTCCTTTCTTACCGGTTATTTGGCGGACGGACACCGGGCCGGATCTTTACCGGGCTGAAACTCACCGGTAAGAACGGTGAGCCGGTATCTCTTCCGGGGATGCTCCTGCGTGAGGTACTCCTCAAAGGCATCGTGGGACTTCTGCTTCCGCTTTGGCTTTTCACCGTCCTTCCGAAAGCGACTGTGTTTTACTTCACGGCCTTCAAGATGATGCTGATCCTGTTGTTCTCTGCCCTTTTCCTGCTGGTTTTCCGGCAAACCTGGTGGGAGTGGCTGTCGGGAACGAAAACGGAGTTGGAAAAAGGGGCGGCACCGTCGCGGTTGACCCATGCGTTCCTTACCCTGATCGTGTTGGATCTTGCCACCATCGCGCTTGCGATCCTCCCGTTCCCTGCCGGCGATGGCCGGTTTGGGTCCGGTTTCCGGAATCCCGCTCCGGCGAACGGGGAAGTCAGGAAGTACGAGGCTTACGTCAGGGATCATCGCATGGACCCGGTTGACTATCTCTTCCATCTTTTTGAAAAGTATGATCTGGTGGTCATCTCCGAACGGATGCATCCTGAATACTCGCAGTACGAGTTCATTTTCCGGGTACTGGATGACCCGCGGTTTGCTTCGGAGGTCGGTCACATCTTCACGGAATGCGGGTCGGTGAGCTGGCAGGATTCGCTGGATGCCTACCTCCGGACCCCATACCCGGAGCAGGATCTGCTGAAGGCGACGGCACGCCTGGCACGTGACAACAATGCCGTCTGGCCGTTGTGGAGCAACACCAACCTTTTCGACATGTTCCGGAAGGTCCACGAATTAAATGCCGCCCTGCCCGACAGCGGGCGAATTCGTTGGTACTTCACCGACCTTCCGGTCAACTGGGCGACGGCCACCCACGCATCCTATCTCCGGAATTTTACCGACTGTAAAAGGGACGAGATCATGGCCAACCGGGTGATCGACGTGTATCGTAAGGATTTGGAGGGAACCCGGAGGCATAAGGCGCTGGTGATCATGAGCACATATCACGGTTTCGGGCTGGCGGCCGACGGTAAGGATTATTTCCACGGCACGACGGCCCGCATCATGAAAGAGTTGCCCGGAAAGGTGGCTACGGTGCTGATGAACGGAGTCGCCCAGCAGTACCTCTGGATCTTCACCCCGGTGGCCGGAGGAAAATGGGATGCCGCTTTCAGCCTGGCCGGGGATCCGCCGTCGGGATTCGACTTTGCCGGCAGTCCTTTCGGCGACGATTTGTTCGATGGCAGAGGACAGATGGTCAGGGGGTTACGATACAAGGACATGTTCATCGGGCTGGTGTTCTACACCCCGCTTTCCAGGCAATTCTGCCGCGACGGTTTTCCCTACATGTTTGAAGGGGCGGAACAGGAGCTTCTCCGGAGGGGGGCATGTGTGAGTCCTGAACATGTGGCGATCCTCCGGAATTCCCTCGAACGCTACCAGAAAAATCCCGCCGATCCCGTGGTAACCACGCCCTGCAACCTGCCGGTCTTCTACAACCTGATCTTCAGTGTGGCCGTTCCTTTCCTGTTGTTCCTTTTCCTGTTGGCTGTGTTGGTATCTTTCTTCATCCGGCGGCGGCGATTGCTCCGTAATCCGTACCTTTGATCCCTCGTTTGCAGAACAAGTTTGCGTTGACGAAATAATCGGAGTATATCCTTCATGGAGAGATACGGAATAGTTCAGAGAACAACGATATACGGGGAGATCAACACGCAGGATGGAACAAGATAAAGTAAACCGGTTCCCTCTCATTGCCAAGACCATACAGGGTCTGGAGGAGGTGCTGGCGGCCGAACTGACCGAGTTGGGAGCCTCCGATGTCCTGTTGTTGAACCGCGCCGTCTCTTTCATGGGCGATCAGGCCATGATGTACCGGGTCAACTATTGCGTGCGTACCGCCCTGCGCATCCTTAAACCGGTGTTTCATTTTGAAGTGACGGAGCAGAAGGACCTCTACCGGAATCTCTTTGATTTTCCCTGGGAGGATCTTCTCGGACCCGATCAAACGCTGGCCATCGATGCGGTGATCTCCTATACCGTATTCACCAATTCGCAATTCGTGGCCCAGCAGTCGAAAGATGCTGTCGTCGACCGGATCCGGGAAAAGATGGGGCGCCGCCCCTCGGTCGATCTGGCCAACCCCGACCTGCGGATCAACGTGCACATGTTCAAGGATTCCTGTACGGTGGCGCTCGACACATCCGGTGCCTCCCTCCACCGCCGGGGTTACCGGAAAAGCACCGGCCCGGCGCCGATCAACGAAGTGCTGGCGGCCGGGTTGTTGCGGTTGTGCGG
>DAONFN010000346.1:0-3737 GCA_035403625.1 Bacteroidales bacterium | reverse complement strand
ACCGACCATTTTCTCGGTGCTGTCGAACCGGAGGGTATCAGGGATTTTAACAGGGGCCGGGTAGCCAGCTTCCGGGTAGGCATACCAGATGGCGGGAGGCTCGGCAAGATCGCAGGGCGGATCAGCCTGGACAGGGGTATCGGGGCCAGGCAGAGACGGCTGCCAGGTAACCACCCCCTTGACCGGGTTGTCGCTGAAATCGTATATCTTGGCTCCGATCATCGCGGTATCGGCCGGGTCGAACAAGTTTCCCACGGTATATTTGTCATTCGACGAGTTGTTGTAAATATGGTAGCCCGTCGGCATCCGGAACGTGTTCGAAGCGATCGTATCGGTTGTGGACGTGCCGCTTAGGTACAGGCTGGCGCTTTGGCTGTAATCGAACACATTCGCCGTCACCACAGCGTGCCTGGTGTTGATGGAGGAGATAGCCTGGGTATTCCCGTCAAAGGTGTTGCCGCTGATCGAATAATCCTGAGAATAGAAGGAGGAGTAACCCGTGGCGGGAGTCCCCTGCCAGAGTTCGATCCCGATGGGGTTATCACGTATCGTGTTGGATGTGATGATATTGGCATGTCCACGATCGATTGCGATCCCCGACTGGTAATTCCCGATTATTTCGTTGCTGTCGACCACCGAGGAAAAGCTGTACCCAAGCCACAGTCCGTAGTGGCTGTAATTGCATTTATTGTGCTTGTACACATTGCCTCCCGCGAAGGTGGCTTCAATCGCATTATGCGGGGAGTAGGAACATTCGTTCCAGGCAAAGTAGTTGTTGTTCGGGATGTTGGATTGCTGATACTGCCCAAGGAACACCCCGTCGCCGGAGTACGAGAGATCGTTGTTTTCCACCCGGTTGGCGTTGGCGATAATCATCAGCAGGGCGGCACAGTCGCTTGGATCGGTATACGGCCGGTTCACGTGAGAACAGTTGTTCTGGTAAATGTAGCACGTATCCGTGTAAAACATCCGGATGCCGAAGGAGGTATTCCAGGAGAAATCATTGTCATGTATCCGGATGCTGTCGCAATGGTACAGGGCAATGCCGTCGTTCTGCAAGGTCATACTATTTTCGTAGATATGGGCAGCCCTGCTCTGGTACATCATCACGCCGCCCCCCAACGAACCGGTATAGTCGGCCCACACATCGGTCCAACCGGACGAGTCCACTTTATTCCTGCAGAATACATTCCCGTTGATGGTGATGTGTTGCGAATTCATGATGTAAACCGCGTATTTGTAGCCAAACACAGAATCGAAATTTTTGATCGTTATGTATGAAGCGTTTGTGATCATGATCATATAACCCGCCATATTCAAGCCATTGACCCGGCAACTGTCGCCGTCGAGCACCACATGCTGCGCCCCGTTCACCTGGATCACGCCGTTGGCGGGCGCATCGGGAAAGACATAGTTGCCAGCGGCGAACTTGATGTTTGTGTTTGAAGGGATCACCATATTATCGGTGATCGGCATGTAAACCTGGGCGTGCATGACCAGGCTGATAAGAAGCAGTAGGAAAGTCACTGTGCAGGTTCTCATTGGGATCGGATTTCCCCGTTATCGGGCAGATTTCACCATCGCCGCCGGCCGTCTGGACACCTAGCGAATATACTCCAAATCTTTCCTTTCCGCAAGGGTCCGGATCGATTTTCCGGTGATTGCCAGAAGAGTACGATGACTTTTTTCTGCTATTTTTGCCGGGATTAAGCTGATCCTTATGCAAAAGAAGCCAACGAGAAGCAAACCGGCTGCCGCGCCGGCCGGCAAAAAAGATGTTTCGGCCAGGAAAAAGCCCTCCTCTCGCTGGCAGGAGGCCGGCTTCCGAACCGCTGTGGGTTACGCAGTGATCGCAATGACCGCCTTTATCGTCTTTAGTCCCAGCCTGCGCTCCGAATTCCAGGGATGGGACGACTACAATTATATCCGCGACAATGCACTGATACGGTCTTTGACATGGGATAACCTGGTGCATATCTTCAACTTCCGGACCATCGTGGTCGGCAACTACCATCCTCTCACAATTCTCACATACATCCTTGAATACCATCTTGTTGGCCTAAACCCCTTCCTCTATCATTTCGATAATCTCCTGTTGCATCTTCTCAACACGGGACTAGTTTGCCTTTTCATGTGGCGGTTGACCGGCAGGCAACCTGCCACCCTGCTTGTCACGGCCCTTTTCGCTCTTCATCCGATGCGCGTGGAGTCGGTGGTATGGGCGGCAGAAAGGAAAGATGTGCTGTACACCTTTTTCTTCCTGTTATCCCTTCTCTCCTACCTTCGTTTTCGGATAAAAAAGACGACGAAAATGCGCGACTATGGGCTCTCCCTGCTGTTTTTCACGCTGTCGCTTCTGAGCAAAGGTCAGGCCGTAGTGCTTCCCCTGGTGCTCATCCTGGTTGACTGGTGGCTGGACAAGAAACTCACCATCCGGTTGGCGGCCAATAAAATCCCATTCCTGCTGCTGGCGCTGGCCTCGGGAATCATTGCCCTGCTGGCGCAGCACAACTCTCTCACCGAGCAGCGCCTTCTCTCCCGGACGTGGCCGGAACGAATCATCATTGCCCTGTTCAACGTTACTGCTTACCTGTATAAACTAGTGTTCCCCTTCAATCTCAGCAATTTCTATAAATACCCTGCTCCGGGTGACATGGGCTGGGTATATGCCGGCGCAGTCGCTACAGTGTTGATAATGATTGCCGTTGCGGTTTTTCTGAGGCGGAACCGGGTGGTCGTTTTCGGATTTCTCTATTACCTTGCAACCCTGTCGATCGTCACCCAGATCCTTCCGGTCGGCAACGCGATCCTTGCCGACCGGTACACCTACATTCCGTATATCGGTCTTTTCTTCCTGGCGGGGATGGGCTATGACCACATGGTAACGACGCGGCGGAATAGCCGGACGTGGCTCGTTACAGCCGTTGTCGTCCTGCTCCTTGTTTTCTCGGTGAAGAGCTACCTTCAGGCGGGTGTGTGGCACGACAATTTCAGCCTGTGGGAAAATGCGCTCCGCCACGATCCCGATAACGGAGTGGCATACAACAACCTGGGCCAGTGTTACCTCGAGCTGAAAGATTACGACCGGGCCATCCCCCTGCTGAAAGAGGCAGTCAGAAATGAAGCGACATTCGTGGAGAACCACCAGGCCTACCAGAACCTGGGAGTCGCTTATTCGGGGAGCGGGAAGCAGGAGGCAGCGATCCGGTTTTTCACCGAGGCCCTGACCAGTCGTCCTGAGTTTGCGGAGGCGTATTTCGGTCGTGGTCTTTCGTTCAGCGCATTAGGAAAATACGAGGAGGCTGTGGCCGATTTCAGCCGGATCATCGATTCGCTGAACCCCCGCGATCCCCGGGCTTATTACAGCCGCGGCATCGTGTTTAACCGGATGAAGCAACCCGACCGGGCCCTTGAAGATTATACAAACGCCATCCGGATCGATCCGGGTTATGGCGGGGCCTATGTCAACCGCGGGAACATCTACTATAGCCGCGACCAGCTGGAATTGGCACTGGCTGATTACAATAA
Organism: Bacteroidales bacterium; assembly: GCA_035403625.1. Lineage (GTDB taxonomy): Bacteria > Bacteroidota > Bacteroidia > Bacteroidales > FEN-979 > CAIVAT01. Next base: position 209 of record DAONFN010000346.1, on the reverse strand, counting down.
AGCACTTCAGGTGGATCCTTCCGACGGGAACACCTTCCTTAACCGATCATTCGTTCATTTCCGATTGAAAAAGTACCGGGAAGCTTACGATGACGCCCTACAGGCAAGGGAATTAAAGATGCAGGTCCATCCGCAATATCTCGAAGACCTGGTAAAAGCGATCAAAGGTGGCTGATCACTGAATTACCGCAATGCTGTTCCAGCAGCGG
>DAONFN010000345.1:0-3742 GCA_035403625.1 Bacteroidales bacterium | reverse complement strand
CACACTTTTAGACTTGCAGTCGTTCGAGATCTTCATGTCTCCAACCAGCCGGGTGCATACCGTTAGCGTGTAGGAGCCGGAGGCCGGGGTCCAGTTTGCGAACGTCACCTGGGTGGAAGCCCCGGAAGCCAGTGTTACTCCGGTCACGGTCGAGGTGTACCCGGATGTCGTCATGGTCACATCGAAGGTTTCGGAATTCAGCCCGAAATTCTTCAGGGTCGCTTTGGGAGCGATGGGGACTCCTGGAAGAACAAAGTCGGACACGTTGTCGATGGACATCGTTCCCACATCATCGGCGGGAGGCAGGCCGATCGTTACGATATAATCTTCGGTTTCGCCATACCCGTAAGCGAGGCAGGGGGTAAGGGTGGTACCAAAATAACCTTCCGCAACCGAAACCCTCATCCAGGTCTCGCCCATTTTAGCGCCGGCAGGTACGGTAAAGGTTCCCGTGATCGTCCGGGGACTGGCAGTGACGGCAGCTTCCGTATAAACCTGTTCGCCGGGATCGGTAAACACCCCGTTCTGGTTGAAGTCGATCCAGATGGCACACCCGTTCGTATAATAGGTAGCCCCGTCGCATTCATTTTCCTCGACGGTGAAGCTGACCACGTTACCCGGGGCGATGGTAGCCAGGGAGCCCAGGGTGGTGAAGTTGGAGTAGCGGTTGAGGATCGAACCGGGTCCGGGGGCTACGGTACTGCAGTCGTAGGCATTGGTGTTGCCGTCGATCGTCACGCTGTAGATCTCCTCATCGCCTGTGTTAGAGGCTCCCGATGCACAGTAGGCAAGCAGGGAGGTGCCCGTCACCGCCACATTGACAGTGGTTGCACCGCCGCCGGAATGCTCAATGTTGCCTGAATAGGGAATCCCCGGGGTTGTCGGTTTGAATACTGCGTAAACCGTAGTGTTGGGAAGATTCCTGCCAGTATAGCCAACCGTGATGGGGGCTGCGCTGTAAGGTCCTCCCTGAACCAGGGATATCTCGAAGTTAGCCGGCGGGGTGATGGTGATATCTCCTGCGGCGGGGGTGAGGTTCATCCCGGAAAGCACATACGAATACTCTTCGGAGGTGCCGCCCGACGCACAATAATTGAAATTGATCGAGTTGGGCAGGACGCTGAGACTGGGGCTCAGGTTTTCGACAATGGTAACCAGGTAGTCCTCCGTTTCACCGTAATTATATGCCAGGCAAGGCGTCAGGGCGGTACCGGCATTGCCTTCAGAAACCGTGACACGCATTCCGGTGGTTCCCAGTGCAGCGGTTGGAGGAACCGCAAAAGTGCTGACAATGTTGCGGGGGCTGACGGTAGTGGCGGATTCAGTATATACCTGTTCGCCCGCATCGGTGAAATCACCGTCGTGGTTGAAGTCGATCCACACCGCACAGCCATTGGAATAATAGGTTGCGCCGTCACATTCATTCTCTTCAACCGTGAAATTGGCCGTAGTCGATTGGGTAAGCGTAAACAGGGTACCGAGGGGGTAGAAATTGGAATAGCGGTTCAGGATCGATCCTGTGCCGGGTGCCACCGTTGTACAACTGTAAGCATTGGTTACCCCGTTAACGGTCACGCTGTAAATTTCCTCATCGGCGGTAGAGCTGGCCATGGAGGTGCAGTAGCAGTTGTAGAAGGCATTCATCGTAACCAGGAGTGGGTTGGAAATCCCGGTATTCCCCGAGCAGGTCACCTGGCAATGATAATAGGTTTCCGCGGTTTGCGAGGCAATATAGGTACTGTTGGTCCCTGTCGTCGGAGTCCATGTGGATCCGTCCGTGGAAGTTTCCCACAGATAGGTTACGCCGTCGCCGGAGGTCAGGTTCTGCAGCGAAAGAGTGAAGCTGACCCCTGAACAGGCGGGGTTGGCCGATGAAAGGGTATTTCCGGGATTGGGTGTACCCGAGCAGGGGGGGGCGATGATACTCATCTGGATGTTGGGCCGGTTCGCATTGACCGTACCACTCCCAGTGGGGGCCGAATTATCCTGAGCCCAATACTCATGCTGGCTGGTTGCCGTGGAATATCTGAAGAGGGGATAGGAGCTGACACCTCCCCCACCGTAATTTGTTTCGCAGAGTACCAGCAGGTTCCCGGAGGAATAGGTAAAATCGGTAATGTCGATGGTCAGCCATCCTGTTGGTGTAAAGCTCCGGGTCGCATCATACACCAGAGTAGCTCCGGTGGTGAGGTCTGCCCAGGTGCCGGCGGTGAGGGTGGTGGCTGTGGTAGTAGCAAGGTAAATCTTAGTCGGAGCAGTCGCTGTTTGCGCTGTACTCACATACCAGGCGAGGGTTGTAATGCTGCCGAATGTGCCGATTTCGGTTGCCGTATAGATGGCAGCGGATCGTTCATATCCAAAGTACAGGCCGAAGGGCTGCCGTTGGGTCGAGGTCCCGGTCCCGATAGTCACGGTGACCGCTGAAGAACTTCCTGCCAATAGGAGCAGAAAGGCTAAAACAGTAATTAATTTTCTCATGGTGTTGGTTTTGGTTGGTAAGTGGTTGAAAAACTCTCTGGGATGATATATTGAGTTTAGGATTGTATTGCGATAAAAAAATCCGCACCGGAGGTCTCCCTCCCTGCGGCTCATCTGCTAACAATTCAGCACTTACGTTTCCCTGTAAGGTTCTTGCCCGGAAACAAGTCAAATATACAAAAAAACTGAATAACCTAATTCTCAGAGAAATTTAGAATGAGTCTATCCTGGGCTCTGGGAGCGGGTTATGAAGTGACAAGTGACAAGTAACAAGTGACAAGTGACAAGTGACGGGTAAAATTCACCTGTCACTTGTCACTTGTCATTCGTCACTAAACTATCGGTTTTTCACCAGTTTAACGGTCTCCGTGCGGTCGCCCGAAACGATCTTCACGAAATAGATCCCGTCGGGCAATCCGGCAACACTGAATGCATGATGCCTCTCCCCGTTCATCCGGTCGGAAACAATATGCGAGCCCTGAATACCGTAAATATCGACCCGGATATCGCCGGCAGGCAGATCCCCTTTCACTGCAACGGTAAAGCTCCCGGTGGTCGGGTTCGGATAGAGAAGGAAGTTGCTCCCGCTGAAGCCTGCAACGTGTTCGGTTGAAGCGGTGGTACCGGGCAGCGCCGGTGCTTTGCCCCCGCAATAGGGCCATTCGGGATCGATGTATCCGTGCAGGTAGCCTCCCGGCATCACGCGGGTGCCTTCCTGGAAGTAGATGCTCGCGCCGGCGATGAAGGTTGCACTTCCGCCGTTCTCCACCGTAACCGGACCATCCGCACCCGCCACGAACAAGGTAGCCGGAGCGCTGAAGCATTCGTTCTGACCGGATCCGACCGTAAGGCTGGCCACGGTATTGGTTCCCGGACCGGTCTGCGTGATCCGGATGTTATCCAGGTAGAGGTTGTTGCCGTACGCACTGGTGGCCCTGAATTTCAGCATGTTGGTGCCTGACGGCAGATCGATCCCCTTCGTAGCCCAGTCGGCCGGGGTCGGCACGAATGGGTCGGTGGTGGCTCCCGCGGTATTCAGCGGTCCGGAAATTCCCCCCGGCATCGACTCGAGCAGCAACCAGCTGATGCCGTAATTGGTCGAATAATAGATGTCGAGCTTGTCGATCTCCACTACATAGGTTGCGTAAGCATAATCGAACGCCAGGTGCTGCGTAGGCGCTTCATCAAGATTGAATGGAACAGTGATCAGGTCATACGATCCGGCCCACTGGTCGAAGAAGTTTGCAAACGCCGAAGCGGTGCC
>DAONFN010000344.1:0-3742 GCA_035403625.1 Bacteroidales bacterium | reverse complement strand
ACGCGCCTACGAACCCGTGGTCATCGATGGCCGTTGCTGCGTCAGGGCACCTTTTCACCAGCCTGCGCCAGGAGTCGAATATGATCTTGTGATCGAACCCCGGATGTCGTTCGGAACCGCTCACCATGAGACCACCTCCCTGATGATCGGGATGCTGATGGAGGAACCGGCGGAAGGAAAACGGGTGCTCGACATGGGTTGCGGTACCGGGGTGCTGGCCGTGCTGGCCCACCGCATGAAAGCGGCCTCGGTCGTCGCCATCGACAATGACGAATGGGCCTACGCCAATGCCCTCGATAATATGATAAACAACGATACCACTTCGGTCAGGGTGATCCGTGGCGAGGCAGATGCTATCCCTGAACCTGGATTCGACCTGGTGCTTGCCAACATCAACCGCAATGTCCTTCTGAATGATATTCCCGCCTATGCTGCCCGGATGAATCCGGGAGCAGTACTGCTGCTCAGCGGCTTCTACGAGGAGGATCTTCCCCTGATATCGGAAGCCGCCGCAGAAGCTTCACTGCGTTATTCACGCCACAGGGCGTTAAACCGCTGGGTCGCCGCCAGGTTCGAAAAATGACCGGAATGAATTACCGGGGAATGAAGTACGGCTTTGTCCTGTTGCTGGCTACCTGTCTTGCCCTGGGCGCCTTTGCCCAGAAACAGGTTGTGTTCTCGGGTGATTCCGCCAAACTCATGGGCGAACTGAACGGGATCTTTTTCAACCTTGCCGACAACGAAAAAAAACAAATTGCCCCTGCCCTGGAAGAGTTTATCCAGATCTGGAACCAGGAGCGTTTTGATGCAGGCCAGAAAAAGACCATCTATTCAATGCTCAATGAGATGGTCCGAAAAAAGATCCGGCCTTATCCCGACTTCTTCAGTTATATCCGTGTACTCAATACGTTCGTCAGCAGCCACCAGCCTGCAGGAAGTTTCGACACCTGGTCCGGAATCCTTGGGAAACTGCTGGAAGGGAAGAATCTACGCCGGTTTACCTCGTTCATCGATTTTTCCGCAAGCCTGTTCAACGGGAACTTCGTGTACCAGTCCTCTTCCACCCGTTGGAAAGCCCTCCAGCCCTCCTTTGAGTTCTCCTTTGATACGGTTCCCGTGATCGGATTCCAGCCCACCGACCTGGTTTGCTATTCCAACGACGACAGCCTGGTCATCCGCTCCACCCGGGGCAGGTACTATCCGATGACCACCGTATGGCAAGGGGAAGGCGGAAAGGTGGACTGGAAAAGGGCGGGGGAGGATCCCGACCAGGTGTTTGCCACGCTTTCGAGGTATACGATCCAGATGAAATTTGCGAAGTTCTCGGCCGACTCCGTACTGTTCACTCACCGGAAATTTTTCCCATCGCCTCTTCCCGGCCGCTACAGCGACAAGGTTCAGGCCGACGTGACCGAGGAGAAGGCCTCCTATCCGAGGTTTTACTCCTACGATAAAATGATCGGGATATCCAGGCTGTTCAACAACATCGACTACCTGGGAGGTTTCGCCATGGAAGGGAGCCGGATCCTCGGATCGGGCGGTGACGCCAGCGATGCCAGCCTCTTTTTCAAGCGCGACGGCAGGGACTTCGTCGTGGCTCGTTCCAAGTCGTTCGTCATCCGACCCGACCGCATCAACTCCGCCATGGCCTCCATCACCATCTATTTCGGGAGTGATTCCATCTTTCACCCGGGATTGCAGCTGAAATACAAGGATGATACCAAGGAACTCTCCTTCACCAAGGACGAACGGGTCACCACGATCAGTCCATGGTTCGACTCCTATCATAAGATCGATATCTACTGCGAAGCCCTCAACTGGAAGGTGGGAGAGCCCCGCATCAGTTTCGAGATGATGAAAGGGCCCACCCGGGAAAGCCGCGCCGTGTTTGAGTCCAATAGTTATTATTCGCTCCGGCGCTATGACAAGCTGGGCGGCATTGACGAGATCAATCCCCTTAACCAGGTTTCCAATTATATCACCCGGAGGAAAACCAACGAATTCTCGCTGGCCGAAATGACCGAGTACATGAACAAACCGATCGAACAGGTCGAAAGTCAGCTCCTAAATCTCGCCAACCATGGCTTTTTGGTGTATGACTTCGATGCCAAGCGGGCCCGGGTAAACAAAAAACTTTCCGATTACGTGAAAGCGCAGGCAGGAAAGGCCGATTACGACGGGATCTTCTTTAACTCGTTTGTCACCAACATGGCTAACGGCCTGCTTACCCTTGATTCATTCGACTTGAAGATACAGGGGGTGCAACTGATCGTACTCAGTGATTCTCAGCAGGTAAGGGTTTATCCGAAAAATTCCGAGGTGATCCTGAAGAAGGATATGAACTTCCTCTTTTCCGGGAAGATCGAGGCAGGACTGTTCGATCTATATGCCCGCGACTGTGCCTTTCTCTATAGCAAGTTCAGCATCGACCTCCCGCAGGTGGATTCCATGCTTTTCTATGTGCGAGGAAAGACCTTCGATCCGAAGAAAGGAATGTACCCGCTGGAGAAGGTTAAAACAGCTATCACGAACCTGAGCGGGGAACTGCTGATCGACGATCCGGCCAACAAGTCGGGACTCAAGATGCTCCCCTTGTATCCCATCTTCACCAACCGTAACAAGGCTGTGGTGACCTGGAGTAAAAAAACGGTGCAGAACGGAGTTTATCCTGCTGATAAGTTCTTTTACGAAGTCAACCCTTTCACCATCCGAAGTCTTGACGTGCTGGCTACCGACAGCCTCAAATTCACCGGGACCCTCACTTCGGCGGGGATCTTTCCGGAAATTACCGAACCCCTGCGGGTAAGGCCCGACAATTCACTGGGGCTCGTACAGCAAACGGGTCCTTACGGGTATCCCGTTTACGGTGGGAAAGGGATCTTTACCAACCGCATCGACCTGAGTGACCGGGGGCTCAGGGGAGACGGAAAGCTTACCTATCTCAACACCACCACTGTTTCTCCTGATTTTCTCTTCCTGCCCGATTCGATGAAGACGGTCGCCCGCCAGTTTGCCATGACCGAGGTGGAAGGGGCGGCATCGTTTCCCTCTGTCAAGGGTGACTCGATCGCCCAGTTCTGGCTTCCCTTCAGGGATTCCCTCATCGTGGCAAGTACACGGAAGGATTTCGCGATGTACAACGACCAGTCGACCTTCGCCGGGAAACTGGCCATTACCCCTTCGCTGCTGAGCGGCGACGGGACCATCAAGATCAAGGATGCGGACATGGACTCCAAAGGATTCCGCTTCAAACGCCGTTCATTCGACGCTTTGATCGCCAACTTCCGCATCAAGTCGTACGACCTGGCCGACCTGACCATCTCCACCAAGAATTATCAGACCCACTTCGATTTCGATCAGCGTAAAGGGGAGTTTAAGTCCAACGTAGGCATCTCCAAGGTCGAATTTCCGATCAACAAGTACATCTGCTCCATGGACCGGTTCGACTGGCTGATCGATGGAGAGGAGATACAACTGTACAACGAACAGAGCAGCAAGCTGGTCCCGGATTCGCTCAGCCTTGAAAAGTACATCGACCTGGGGTCCACCGGATCGGAATTCATCTCGGTTCACCCCTTGCAGGATTCCCTGAAATTCTTTGCCGCCAAGGCCCGCTACAACCTGCATACGAATGTGATCCATGCCCAGGAGGTGAAGATGATCCGGGTGGCTGATGCCGCCATCTATCCCGATTCGGGAAAGGTGGTCATTCTCAAGGATGCACAGCTGCGCCCGCTGAGCC
>DAONFN010000343.1:0-3757 GCA_035403625.1 Bacteroidales bacterium | reverse complement strand
CGATTCCATGCGTCAAAGGTACCGAAAATTGGGATACCTAAACGCCTATACCTATTAGAAAAATTGAAACAAATTGAAATTCAAGAAATTGAATTAAAAGAACAAAGTCTAAGTCATATTCCAAAATTGGAAAAACAATTACAAGAAACGATAGAACAGTTACGAAACCAAATTGAGATTATTGCACCAAAGGATTCTATAGAAAGATTTTATAAAAAATATCAAGAACTTTCAATAAATGCTAATTTGAAAACGAATACCCAGTTTTTCTCAATGAGCAATAGCAACAATGTGAAGGCTTCATTTATAGACCATATAATCTATAAAAGTATATTAAACTCAATTAAAGAAAATTCTAATGATAATTGCTTTGTTAAGTCTTATTGCGATTTCTGTTTTGTGGAACGGAAGGCCAATGTTGATAAAACAATCACAATAAATGAATTAAACGACTAAGAATGTTTGGTAAGAATAACATGAAAACAACTGAAAATAAAAACAAATCACGAACGCACAACACATGAGGTTTCGTGTGGTCGAGGAACTAGACCAAATCCAAGAGATCGGGCCAAGCTATAAAGCCAAGTTGTACAGCTTGGCCCGATTTCTCATGAAAATCCTTGGTGAAAGCCTAAAATGGAATTATACGGAAGCAAACCCGTGACCGTCGGGCATGCCCTGCCGATCCCGTTCGGGATAGCATGGAACCCCAAAGCAGAGAAAAACGACGAAAATAATACCTGTATTCAAAAGACGTGAAAACAACCCACAGACTCGACAAATCCTTTGGACCCGCAGGATCTTTTGCAGGGCTGATCCTGTTTATTGCCGGAATACTGCTGACCTGTTTTCATTTTTCAGGCGTACTTCTGATTTTAATCGGAGGATTTGTCGGATTTACCAATACCAGTGCGATCGTCGATTCTGAAAAGAAAAGAGTGAAATTTTCGAACAACCTTTTCGGGATCCTGCCAACCGGCAAATGGATTCAAATCCAGCCCGGGATGAAACTGGGAATAAAGGAATACAATCAGACATACAGCGCCTACAGCCAGGGAAACAGAAAACTGGATGTATCCAGGCAAGATTTCAGGATCCTTCTGTATAATGCAGATGGAAAAGAATTCATGCAGATCGCCAGGGCTGATTCTCTGGATGCTGCAAAAGCAGAACGCGATGCATCCGGGATTCAATTGGGGTTGAAGGAGGCCGCACCATCCGGTTCGTGACCGGTAATCTGGTTTTTAAGGACCTAAAAAATAACTGTATGAAACCATTCGCAAAGCTGACAACGTGGCCACCCCGGACGATTCAGGTACGAAATTGGTAAAATGGTTCCGATGGCAAAAAATTTCCGAACTTCCTGTCCGTTTCTTTCATAAACCAACCAACTAAAACATGCAACCGATTAAAATGTACCAGGCCGACGCCTTCACCGACCGCCTCTTCCATGGGAATCCGGCGGCCGTCTGTCTGCTTGACCAATGGCTGACCGACGAACAGATGCAGGCGGTCGCCGCCGAGAACAACCTCTCCGAAACGGCTTTCGTTGTGCCGGCCGGCAAAGATTACGCAATCCGATGGTTTACTCCCGCTGTCGAAGTGGACCTTTGCGGCCATGCCACCCTGGCTTCGGCCTTCATTCTTTTCAGGGTTACGGAAAACCCCGGGAATGCGATCACCTTCCACTCGGAGCGAAGCGGTATCCTGCGCGTGACGCGGGAAGACGATATGCTCTTCCTCGACTTCCCCACCGACACGGTCAATCCGGTCAACGGCCATACCATCGATCTCCTGACAACCTGCATCGGGGTAAAGCCGGTGGAGGTATTCCGCGGAAAATCGGATTATATCGCTGTGATCGCCAGTGAACAGCAGCTCATCGACTTAACACCCGACATGGAGGCCATCGCCTGTCTGGATGCTCGCGGACTGGCGGTTACCGCCCCGGGAGACAGCGCCGACTTTGTATCGCGCTTTTCCGCACCGCAGTCAGGAGTGCCTGAAGACCCGGTGACCGGCTCCGCCCACACCTCCCTGATCCCCATCTGGTCGGCGAAACTGGGACGCACCCGGCTCACGGCGCGCCAACTGTCGAAACGCGGCGGTCAATTGCATTGCGAACACAAGGGCGACCGCTGCTGCATCGGCGGGAGGGCCCGGCTGTACCTGGAGGGGGAGATATTGGTAGAGTAAAGAGTGACCGTACCCTATGAAACGAAACTTCCTGCTGGATTGCGGCATTGCTTCATCGCTGGTCTATGTGGCCATGAACATCGTGATCCCCTTTTTTTACCCGGGCTATGATTGCGCCTCGATGACCGTCAGCGAGTTGTCGGCCGTTGGCGCCCCCACCCGGTGGATGTGGGTCATCCCCGGCATCCTGTGGACTGCCCTGGTGACGGCTTTCGGGTGGGGCGTTTTGCAGTCGGCCGGCCCAAACCGCCGTCTGCGGGTGGCGGGTTTGTTGCTTTTTCTCTACGGAATGGTGAGCATCATTTGGCCGTTTGCCCCCATGCATACACGGGAAGTCCTGGCAAGCGGGGGCGGAACGATCACCGATACGCTTCATCTGACCATGGCCGGTGTGTCGGTGCTTTTCATGCTCGCCTCGATGGGATTCGGGGCCTTTGCTCTCGATAAGCAGTTCCGGATCTACACCCTTGGCTCCATGCTGGCTCTGCTCCTGTTCGGGCTGCTAACGGCCACCGATGCCCCGCGGGTCGAAGCCAACCTGCCCACTCCCTATGCCGGACTCTGGGAACGGATCAACATCGGGGCCTTTCTGGTTTGGGTGGCGGCGCTGGCGGTGATGGTGAAGTGCCGGGGAGAGGAACAGGAGAACAATTGAACAGTAGAACAATGAGTCCACTTCGAAAAGTAATATTGGGTCAAATCTACCCACCCCTAACCCCTCCCTGCCTGCAGGGAGGGGAGCTCCGGCATTCGGCAAAACTCTGTGTAACATGATTTTAGGTATAGCAGTGCATCTCCCCTCCCTTTAAAAGGGAGGGGTAGCGGTGGGTAAAAAGACTTTTCGGAGGGGGCTCAACAATTGAATATTATTAGAAATGGATTATGAGGTTGGTTAGGAAAGGGTGGCAGGTTGTGATCTTCCTGATGCTGGTTCCATCCTGGTTGATGGGGCAGACCGATCGGGAGTTCTGGTTTGCTGCGCCGGAGGTGTCGTATGAGTACACGGTCCCTTCGCCGTTGGCCGGGACCGGGCGTGACCGGCCGGTGAACCTGCGGATATCTACTTTTGAGACCTCCAGCCAGGTGATCGTCGACCAACCGGCCAATCCTGCTTTTACCCCCATCGCGCTGACGGTCATTCCGGGCAGCACGACACTTATCAACCTCACCCCTTTCATCGACCTCCTCGAAAACAAACCCGCCGATGCCATTTTGAACCGGGGCCTTCGGATCCGGGCCAGCGGACCGGTCAATGCCGCCTATTACATCGACAATCCGCAAAACGCCGCCGTTTACACCCTGCTCGGGAGGAATGCACTCGGGTACCGGTTCATGATCCCTTCGCAGTTCCGTTTCAAGAACTACCCCCTTTCTGTACCTTCGGCCCGGAACAGCTTCGATATTGTGGCCACCCTCGACTCGACGACTGTTCATATCGTACCGTCGCATGCCATTGCCGGTCATGCGGCCGGCGACACCTTCGCGATCGTCCTCAACCGGGGGCAGACCTGGGAAGGGAGAGCGGTTTCGGAAGAGGCATTGGAACACCTGGGGGGCACGG
>DAONFN010000342.1:0-3823 GCA_035403625.1 Bacteroidales bacterium | reverse complement strand
AAGGCTTCGGGGGAGGCTTCGTTTTTGCCCGCCAGGTCGTAGGCGGTGCCATGTGCCGGGGATGTGCGGATAACGGGCAGCCCGGCTGTAAAATTCACACCCTCATCGAACGACAACAGTTTGAACGGGAGCATGCCCTGGTCGTGGTACATGGCCAGGATGCCGTCAAAATTCTTGAAATTTGATGAGCCGAAGAACCCATCGGCCGGATAGGGACCGAAGGCCAGGATATCCTGGCCATAGGCTTTGTCGATGGCCGGCTGGATGATCGTCTTCTCCTCGGTTCCAAGCAATCCGTCATCTCCTGCATGAGGATTCAGCGAAAGCACGGCAATACGCGGCTTCACAATGCCGAAATCGCGCATCAGCGAATGGTTCATGACCTGGATCTTTTTCAGGATCATCTCCCCGGTGAGTGTCTCCCTGACTTTGCCCAGCGGAATGTGACCGGTCACCACCCCGATGCGCAGCACGTTGTTGATCATGAGCATGAGGTAATTTTCGGTGTTGAACTTACTGGCAAAGTATTCAGTATGTCCCGGGAAGGCAAACCCCGGCATCTGGATATTCTTTTTATTGATCGGGGCGGTCACAACCACATCGATGTTGTTTTTCATCAGGTCATCGGTCGCTGCTTCCAGCGAAAGGAATGACAATTCGCCGGCAATGGCGGTCGATTTCCCGAGGTCGATTTTGATCTCCTCATCATGGATGTTGACGATATTCGGCCGGCGCGGATGGGCCTGGTCGGCCTTTTTCACCAGGTTAAAATTAAAATCATTGATATTCAGAACTTTCCGGTGATAGGATGCCACCTTCGATGAGCCATATACCACGATTGTGTATAATTCCATCAGCCGTTGATCCTGCAGGGTTTTAATAATGATCTCGTAACTGATTCCATTGACATCTCCATGGGTAATCCCAATGCGAACCCGCTTTTCTTTTTCAGGCTGTTGTTCCATCTATGCTGGTTTTGTGCAAATATATCAATTTGTTCGTGAAATCCCACAATAACCGCACCCCGAAACCGGTTCCGCCCTGTCCACGGTAAGAATCGCGCTTCTCGAGAAATGCGGGCCCTGCGATGTCGAGGTGGATAAAGGGATAGCCTGTGAATTTCTCCAGGAATTTCCCGGCTGTGATCATTCCCGCTTCGGCGGGACCGGAGTTTTTAAGGTCGGCCAGGTCCGATTTCACCAGGTCGCCGTATTCATCCCACATGGGGAATTCCACCAGTCTTTCGCATACATCAAACCCTGAGGATTCAAGGGTTTCAAGTTCTTTTGGCGCCTTCGCTTGCATGGCGGCGGCTGCAAAATGCCCGACCGCGCGCAAGGCCGATCCGGTGAGGGTGGCCAGGTCGATCACCAGGGCGGGGTCATATTTTTTCGCATAGCTCAGGGCATCGGCCAGGATGAGGCGTCCTTCGGCATCGGTGTTCAGCACCTCTACCGTCATGCCGTTGTGCATGGTGATGATATCGCCCGATACCAGCGCCTTTTCGCCCGGGCGATTGTCGGTAGCGGGCATGAGTCCGACAACATGTACCGGCAACCTGGCCCTGGCAATTGCATAAACTGCTGAAGCAACCGCCGCTGCCCCGGCCATGTCGTCTTTCATATTCAGCATGTAATCGCCTGTTTTGATATTCATGCCACCGGTATCATAAACAACGCCTTTGCCTACAAATATCAATGGTTTCCTGTTTACCACCTTAGCCGGCTTCCATTCCATCACGGTAAAGGTGGGCGGCTCGTGGCTGCCCCTGTTCACCCCCAGCAGCCCTCCCATTTTAAGGGTTTCGAGTTTCTTCTTATTCATGATCTCCACCGTGGCGCCCGACTCCCGGGCCATCTTCCCAACCGCCTTGGCAAACCCGGTGGCGGTAAGATGTGAATTGGGTTCGTTGACCAGGTCGCGGCAGAGGGCGACCGCGTGCAGTAGAATGTTAAGATTATCGACGCTGTCGATCGTTTTGGAGTATATCTCAATATCCTTCAGGGTATTTTCGTTTTCCCGCTCCTTTTTATATTTCAGGAACCGGTAGCTCCCGAGCGTCATTCCTTCGGCGAAGGCGAGTACTTCCTCGCCCAGTCCTTCCGCATCCAATATTGCCACCCGCGTAGCTTTGTGATCGTTCAGGCAACCGGCAATCTTATCTCCCGTTTTGCGGCACGATTCGAGCCGTTTCGGCCGGTCCTTCTCATCTTTGATGATAAAGACGTAAATCCGGTATTCGAGACGGTTGAATGAGACCACCTCCTTTTTATGGTTCTCTACCTGATCTTTCAGGTACTTTTTTTCTGCGGCACTGAAGATAGCTGCCGGAATCTTTGAGAGCTTCGAAACAACGATGACAAGATGTTCCAGTTCCTGTTCTTTGGTGGTGACGGTTATGGATGGGATCATGATTTTCCGTAATTTTGAGACGGTTTTAACGAATACAAAATTAGGAAATTTTTGCTGGCCGGATTCCCTGAAGGCGGCCGCCCCATATTCTTCTATGAAATACGACAACCTTATCCATAAAGCGCTCCGCCTGGAATTTCTGACAATCGAAGAGGGCAAATTTCTCTTCGAAACCGCGCCGCTGGCCGAGTTGATGATGGCCGGGCATGAAATGCGCAAGCAGTTGCATCCCGGGAACACTGTAACCTGGATCATCGACCGCAACGTGAATATCACCAACGTGTGTATCTCCGGCTGCAAATTCTGTAATTTCTACAGAACAGGCCAGAGCAGTGAGGCATACATCACCACGATCCCCGAATACTGTAATAAAATTGAGGAGATGAAGAAGCTGGGCGGCAACCAGTTGCTGTTGCAGGGTGGTTTGCATCCCAAGTTAAGCCTCGGCTTCTATGAAAATCTGTTTGCCGAACTGAAGCAGCGTTATCCCGAAATGCGCCTTCATGCCCTGGGTCCCCCGGAGATCGTGCACCTGGCCAATATTGAACAGCTCCCGGTAAGAACTGTGCTGGAGCGGCTTGTCGTGGCGGGACTCGACAGTTTACCCGGCGCCGGGGCTGAGATCCTGGTTGACCGGGTCAGGAAAATCCTGTCGCCTGTGAAATGCACCACCGGCGAATGGCTCGAAGTCATGCGGGTTGCCCATGCCCTTGATCTGACCACCTCCTGTACCATGATGTTCGGGCACATCGAGACCTTGGAGGAGCGGCTTGAACATCTTGCGGTCATCAGGCAGGTACAGGCTGAAAAGCCCGCGGGGCACAAGGGGTTTCTTTCGTTCATTCCCTGGCCGTTCCAGGATGACAAGACCGTGCTGCGGGAAAAATCGGGCGTTTTAAATAAAGTAACCCCCGAAGAGTACATCAGGATGATCGCCATCAGCAGGCTCATGTTGCCCAACATCCCCAACATCCAGGCATCCTGGCTCACTGTCGGGAAGGAAACCGCCCAGCTTTGCCTCCATGCCGGCGCCAACGATTTCGGCAGCATCATGATCGAAGAAAATGTGGTTAGCGTGGCCGGGGCCACAAATAAATTTGATGCGGCAGGAATTCAACAGTCCATCCGCGATGCCGGGTTCGAGCCTCAGTTGCGCGACCAGGATTTTAAAATAATCCCCTGAGGCCATTTAATTTGACGCTGATGCACGCAGAACCGGATGATCTCCCGGTTTTCGGTTATTCCATTTTCATACGGGAACTATTGAACGCCTCCGGTGTTGCTGGAACCGAGGATGAGACCGGCTTTTCACGGAAGAGATAAAAGAGTGCAAACAAATGCAGAACACATGCAAATTGCTTATATTTACTCCCCAAATCTTCCTTTCCCATAAAATCCGCCCCCCATGAAA
>DAONFN010000341.1:0-3850 GCA_035403625.1 Bacteroidales bacterium | reverse complement strand
CCCACGGGTGAACGAGGTTGAAAGACATGCCGGTACACGCGTCCGTCGGATGGAGGTGCGGGATGCCGAAAGACCGGGAACGACTGCAGTAAGGAGCAACCGGGTGGAGGTGTATCGCCCCGAAATCAACCGCGAGGCAGCGAACACCCGGCCGGGCAGTTACCGCAGTCCCGAAGAGGCCCGCAAGGAAGTCCGCACCACCCCTACGGTCAGGCAGGAGAATATCAACCGAAATCAGGCTCCGGGGACCGTCACCCGCGAGAACCTTGGATCGGATAACAGGATAAATCCCCCGACGGGAGTCCGCAACGAAATCGGTCGTGGGCAGTCAGTCCCCCAGCCGGAGACGATCCGCAACGGTGAAAACACCCGGAAGGAAAACCGGACGGAAGTCAGGAGCGAACCGGAAAACCGGCGTGACAATCCAGCCCCGGTTATCAGAGACAACAGGCGGAATACGGAAAGAAATACCAGCACAGGCACCGAAGTGCGCACCCGCTCCCAGGCCGGTTCCCCCACCCGGACAGCTCCGGAAGAAAAAAAGAAAGACAGATCAGCCTCTTCCCGTACTTCCGGTCGCCAGGATGGAGAGCGAAAATAACCGCGTAACACTCCGATAACCTGCAAAATGGATCAGCGGGCCCGGCCGGGTAAAGGCCGGGTCCGCTGGTTTTACCGGGTACCTAACAGGTTAGGGGGGTGAAGAATGAAGACTCTTAATTATCGCCGGTTCTCGTTTTTTTTTATTAGGGTCCGATTATCGTACCATGCTGGTAATGAGGCAAATTGTTGATAAGTTCTTTGATCAGGCGACGAATAATGATTACCTTTGCAAACCCGACAGGGACAGGTAAAAAAAACCTTACTGGTGCCGCCAACCACAAAGGAATTCGGGCTGTTTTTGATTTTTACTCTGGCTTCACTGGCTCTGCGAGCCCAAGTGACCGGTAGTGCCAATATCATGGCCACCATCGTCAGCCCGATCGGGATTGACAAATCAGTCGACCTGGACTTTGGGAACGTAGCGGGAGGGTCTAACCCGGGTACAGTGGTTGTTACTCCCAGCGGGACCCGGTCTAAAACAGGAGGGGTTACGCTGCCCGGTGCTGCCGGATCCGTAGCGGCAGCTGCCTTCATCGTGACAGGGGTTCCCAATGTGACCTATTCCATCACCCTTCCATATGACCCGTTGCCCATCACCTGCAGCGGAAATTCCATGACGGTTGGACTTTTTTCAAGTGATCCGGCCGGAATCGGTTACCTGGGGCCCGGCGGATCGCAGGAACTTCACATCGGGGCAACCCTGAATGTGGCAGCCCTTCAGCCTATTGGTCTGTACAGTTCCCAGGCTCCCTTCAATGTAACGGTCAATTACAACTAATTGCCGGGAATTCCATTCGGACAAGATTGAGAAGTCACTCTTCCGGGTTCATCCCCGTAATTTGGAGGATGGCTGAGTCCCATTGGGAGGCTGGTTTCACCCGGGGCTGGGCCGATTGTCCCGAATATATTCAGCGAATACCGGTAAGTACTGGAACCGGCAGGTAGGGAAAATTTGGTTATTTTTACCGGCTGAACGGCGGATCATTCTGCCGGTAATCAGGGTCGATCATGAAAATATCCGTTTTCGGCGCCAGCGGCAGGACCGGTATCCTGATCGTTTTTCAGGCGCTTAAAGAAGGTCACCAGGTGACCGCTTTTACCAGGCAAGCTTCGAAAGTCACCATCCGGCACGACAATCTTCAGATAATAGAAGGCGACCTTTCAGATTATGTAAAGGTGAAATCAGCCATCGCCGGCCATGATGCGGTATTGTGTGCATTGGGGGCCGACCGGGGCAGTGCGGGAACCGTGTTGTCCGATGCCACACGGATGATCATCCGGGCCATGGAGGAGACGGGAGTCAGACGCCTGATCTGCATGTCATCGGCGGGCATCCTCGGGAACGATGCCGGATTCTGGTTCGGGAAGATTTTCATGCCGCTGTTCCTGCGAAAGGTATTTGCCGACAAACGAAGGCAGGCGGAGGTGATCCGGGCGAGCCGCCTCGACTGGGTGATCATTCGCCCGGTCGGGCTGACCGATTCTCCCCGCACAGGGACCTACAAGATCCATGCAGATAAACCCACTTCCCATAGTGTCCCCCGGGCCGATGTGGCCGATTTTATGTTGAAACTTGCCGCGAACACCCGGTATGACCATACCATGCCTGCTGTATCCAGTCATTAATGTGCTGTTTTTAAGCTGAATCTGTAAAACCCAGACACCATGGATATTTCCTTCCGCAATGATTTTCTCAACAAATGGGCGACCTATTTCGGGGGTTGCGAATTACCCATTACCTTCTTTTATTCCGACGATCCGGGCGGTGTTGCCCTGGCCAATGTTCCGGCCGGACGCAGTTGCATTGTGTGTGAGTTGGCGCTGGTGCGTAAAGGCCACTCCCTGGCCTGGCATACGGGGTCGATCGGGTGTACGGGCGCCCGGCGGTACCTGGGGTTCAGCAACCAACTGCGGCCTGACTTCGAGTACTTCCTTTCCACCGGAATTGAGGGTCGTATGGAGGGAGAGAAATACATCAAGACCCCGGAGATGGTCCGGGACATGATGGCCTCCATGCCCTGTATTCCGGCCCTGGGGAAGTATATTATTTTCAAAAGGTTTGATCAGCTCACGCCGGAGGATGAGCCGCTGGCCGTCAGCTTTTTTGCCCGGCCCGACGTTCTTTCCGGCCTCTTCACCCTTGCCAACTTTGACCGTCCAGCCGGTGATGCCGTGATCGCTCCTTTCGGATCCGGTTGCGGGACCCTGGTCCACCAGGCCCTCATCCAGGCTGCCTCGGACGACCCGAAAGCGGTGCTCGGCATGTTTGACCCTTCTGCCAGGTCCTGCGTTCCGAAAGAGGTTCTGTCGTTCACCGTGCCCATGAAGAAGTTCACCGGCATGGTGGCCAACATGGAGGAGAGCTTTCTGACCACCTCCACCTGGGAAAAGGTGAAATCCAGGCTGTAAATTTCTCTTTTATTCGGGGAAACGGCTGTCGCACAGCCGGAACAGGCGATTGACTGCTTCAGCATCAGAGGAGAACCGGCAGTTCGCCAAAGCACGATGCTCGAAGTATTTTCCGGTGATTCCTTCTGCCTCCTTCGATAAGGCCAGGTACAATGGGGTTGATGCGCCCTCCTCAGGTGTTTCGGAACCTCCGAAGCCGAAGAAATTGCTGAGTTTCGAATTCACATCGCCGGGGTGGCAGGCATTGACTGTAATTCCTGTGTTCCGGAGCCTGCCGGCAAAGGCAACCGAAAGCATCCGGTCGGCCTGCTTGGCCTGGCGGTACGCGGCGTCGTTATCATACTGCCGCGACCTGTATTCCGGGTCGGCAAGATCCAGTCCTCCCGCCCAGTAGCTCGCCACATTGATGATCCTGGCATGGCCTGCCTCCTTCATAAAAGGAGCGAAATAGCGGATCATCCAGAAATACCCCAGCACATTCGTAGCCCATTGAATTTCAATTCCTTCGGCTGTTTCAGTCCGTTTCCGGGGGGCCGTTGCGGCATTGTTTACCAGGAGGTGAAGCGGCTTGTTCCAGCGTTGTGAAAAAGACCGGATATCGCTGTGCAGTCCCAGATCGACGGTTTCCGTACCGATATTCACAGATGGGTGAACGCGCTGTAACTGTTGCCGGGTTTCTTCAAGTTTCACCGGATCGCGGCCGACCAGCGTGACATGCCAGCCGCCGGCTGCGACGATGCCGGCAGCGATGGCCGTGCCGATGGCGCCATAGGCTCCGGTAACGATCGCCTCTTTGAGCAATGGCTGATCTTTCATAGGGTGGTGATTGGATCAGGGT
>DAONFN010000340.1:2425-3859 GCA_035403625.1 Bacteroidales bacterium | reverse complement strand
AGCCCGTTACGCGCGACGGCCCGTCGGTCGAAGCCCGTTACTACTATGTGCTTCACGAAGACCTGCTGAAAATCCCCCTGCACGGCCGGTTGCCGGTGGTCCTGCTGGATGACGGGGAGGTTGTGTTGGTGAGGGTATAAGCGGAGGGGAGCCTTTTTCAGAAACTCCGGATGGCCCTCACATTCAGGACCCCGTTCTTAAATGACCAATCCTGTACTCCATTGGAAAAGTTTTGCAGCCAGGAATACCAGTTGCCGAATTCGGAAGAGCTCCAGTAATAGTCGTTAAGAAAACCTCCGATCACGGTCTTTTGGCTGTACATATACCACAATTCATCCCGGGACGGCAGATACCAGTCATCATATCCATTCAACACCAACTCATTACAAATTTTAGCCGCAATCTCCGGTGTGCTGCATCCCAGTACAATGGTGTTCGTATTGGTCTGACCGGTACCAACAGCCGTCAAGGTTGCTCCTATGTAGCTTCCATGACATCCCCACTGGGCAGTGACCTGGTCGGCTGGCGCTGCGATCAATCCATGCTCGCCGGTGCCGTCGAGGTAAAAGATGATCCCGCCGCCGTAACTCTGACCGATTGCCAGCACCTGGGAAGAGGTCTGACAGGTCAGGTTCGCAGGAACGGATTTCCCGCAACTATTGTACGCCCATAGAAACCGCGAATAGAGAGAATCGGGAACGAGGCCGGTTTCCGTGTTCAGGAATACGTTCCCGAGATCGGTGGCCGAAAGATAATCATTCAGGGTGCTCCACTTATATCCGGAAGCTTCCGGTACGGTATCCCAATGCCAGGTGATCTGATGAGGCCCGGGAACATGAACGCCTGCCGAAGGCGGATTCGGGTTTGGACAGAGCAGGGACAGGTTCCACGATCCTCCCATAAATACCGCCAGCGCTCCCCGACCGTCCATTCCGCAATCGGTGCAAAAAACGAGCAGGCCCGTTTCGGGAGCGGCAATATTGTAAAGCTCCGCCTGGGTCATCCGGGGAGGCAGCATTCCCTTCCCGGTTGATTTGACATCCAATATCGCCGAAGGGTGCGGGGCGCTCCCGTCTGTATTGATAGCCACCTGACCGAACGAATGGATTCCGGAGAACGACCCTGCGAATCCCAACACAAACAACAGTCTGAGACATGTTTTCATTGCATCGTGTTTTTGAGGAACATCTGGCTCATCCATGACTCCGAAAAAGGATGAATTACGCAACTAAGATAATTAAATATCTTAATAATTCATTATGCATGTTCTTTCAGGTGAATTTTCAGGCACACAAATTTTAAAAGGAATTAAGGGAAAATTTCCAGGGGGCGTCACGGACGGAAGAACGGGAACCTTTCGGAATTTCAAAGGTCGCACACGTCATCTCATCACCGGTTATACCTCACCCCCCGGCCCCCTCTCCGCCACGGAGA
>DAONFN010000340.1:0-2325 GCA_035403625.1 Bacteroidales bacterium | reverse complement strand
CACCGGTTATACCTCACCCCCCGGCCCCCTCTCCGCCACGGAGAGGGGGAGATTCGTCATCTCACGCACGATCTTCATCGTTTCCACGCTCACGGTGCAGACGCGTTTCAGCAGGTCGATCACGTGCGTCTTGTAATCGGCAAAACGGTAGGTGTTGAACTTCTCGGCGATGGTGGGATCGGAGGGTTTCTTCTCCTTGTACTGGTCGAGGATCCATTCGAGGGCCGAACGGTTGCCGAGCTTGTATTCCCACGCTTCCGCCGGTACGCCGCTCAGGAAGGTGAGCTCGTCGATCTCGATGATGCCGGCCGTTTTGTCGGCTTTCAGTTTTACCTTGATCTTCGGGATGTACTGGTAGAGCACATCGGGCTCCTGCACTTCCTCCCTGATGAGTTTCGCCTGGCGCTTCGCCTCGGCCTTCACCTCGTAGGTATTCTCTTTCAGATCGTAGGGCGCCACGGTTTCATAGCCGATGTGCAGCTCCATCAGCGCCTTTCCCCACACCGCCCACTTCCTGAAATCATCGTAGAACGGCAGCCTCGGGAACTCCCGCTTCAGGTTCAGCTCATACTTCTTCCGGTAGGCAGGGTCGTGCAGCACGGCGTAGGTGTAATGGAAGATATCCTCTTTCGTGATGCTCTCATCCTGATAATGCTCCGTAAACTGCTGCAACCCCCAGTCGGTGAAATTTTCCTTTTTTACTCCAAAACTATCGAAGCTATAGAGTGGAAAACACTGTGTATCTCCGGTATAATGAAGATCAAACGGGTTTTTAGTAGCCAGACAATAAAACCCTCTTGAATTTGTCGGCATGTTTATACATATTCCCACGTTAACTTGTTCTGGCGGAAACAAATTCAACACATCAAAAAGATAGCTATTAAATTTTCTATCGGAATAATGAAATCGTTTCGTAAAGGGGCGATATAAAACAGTTCTTATATAGGATAAATTCAAGTCAAATGCATTTCCACGATCGTAATACTTGTAGAGTTCTCGAGACCAGGAAATTTCTCCTCTTGAAAGAAAGTTTTTATCCTCAAGTGATTTATTGAAAACTTCTATAAATCTTCTAATCTTCGTGATCAAATAATCTTTCGAAATATCATATACCCAGGAATCCCGGTGTGTATCAATCCCAAGTGTAGTTGATTTTATAAGATTTTCTTCATTGCCGGTTTTCGAAATTAATTTAATGAGGGTTTCAAAATCATTGCCTGTGTTATTTATCCAGTTATTGCTTCCATCGGGCTGGGCTTTTTCAAATGTAATGCAATCGAATCTGTGGCTTTTCAACCAATCTAATTTTTCCTCTTTTCGCCAATCATCCTCCATGGTACAATATTCGATTCTGCAGGCTCCTTCCGACTGTCCCTTTTTAACCAAAAATGCAATCGCCACACCGGTTTGAATACCAAATACATTATGCGTGGTACCGGCTATTTTCGGGTTAGAACGTACATCACTTTTTGTATCAATGATATAAATGCTACAGAACTTATCCTGAACATATTTCCTGAATCCATCAAAGGCACGGCTGTCAATAAAACTTCGGTTGGTAATGAAAGCGAGAATCCCGTTTTCATTTAAACGATCCATCGCCCAACGGTAAAACCGGGTGTACATGTCGTACAGGTTCGCTTTGTTGGTGGCCGATGAGTATTTGACGTAGGTTTCCTTAATTCTCTTGTCAATCATCTTATACTCACGGTTTTTATTGAAATCGTTGAAGTTCGCCTGGTTGGCATTGTACGGCGGGTTTCCGATGATGACGGAGATCTTTTTCGAATTCTGGCGCCGGATGCGGTCGGTGTTCTCGCTGGTGAGGGCGAACAGGTCGTGCTGCCGGCCGCTGAAGGCCAGGGCGTCGGTGTTGTCGAGGGTATCGACGAAGCAGAGGTTGCGGAACTCGTCGTAGTAGCCCATCTTCTGCTTGAAGGTATATTCGATGTTGAGATTGGCCACATAATAAGGCAGGATGGCCACTTCGTTGGCGTGGATCTCGTGCTGGTATTTATAGGCGAGGTATTGTTTCGGGATGTAATCGATGAGCGAAGTGATGAAGGTGCCGGTGCCGGTGGCGGGGTCGAGGATCTCCACCTCCTTGTCCGACAGGGTTTTGCCGAAGTGGCGGTGCAGTAAAAAATCGACGCTTTCGATCATGAACTGCACGATCTCGTTGGGAGTATAGACCACGCCCAGCCGGTCGGCGGCCTTCGGGTTGTAAACTTTGTAGAAGTTCTCGTAGAGCACCTTGAGGAACTTCTGTTTTTCGTGGTGGTCGGTGATGCCGGCGGCGGCGCTGTTGATGGCGTCGTAGTAGTG
>DAONFN010000339.1:0-3870 GCA_035403625.1 Bacteroidales bacterium | reverse complement strand
CCAGATAAAATAGTTCCCATAGCCCGTAAACGTGGTGGTATTGTTGTTTGGCGTATAAGTCCCACCCGGGTTGATCATAAAATCGTTGCTGATGATCACCGGAAAATTGCCAACACCCGACGAAAGGGTCCCGTTGTTATAAATGTTGATCGTGTTGGTGACAGTGAGGTCGTTGAGGAGGTTGACCACCGATGTACCCGAACTTCCAAGTCGCCTGACTTCCAGGTTCCAAAGGTTTGGGTTTGAATTCAGATCGATGGAAGGAGAGTTGGCAGGGTTTGTCTCAAATATGATCTTCCCCCCGGTAACCGAGTAATTGCCGGGGTCGCATGCCAGGTAAAGCCCGTTACCCGCACTGGAGGTGTTCGCCGACCGGTCGCGGAAAATGATTTCTCCTCCTGTCATTATAAAGGTCGATGCCGGATGGGGAATGGAAAATACGGGATCGTAATCCCTCACCTCGCCGGGTTCGGTTTCGTCACCCCGGATGATGACAGTCCCACCGGTCTGCACGTAAGAGGTTTTACCGGATGCAGTGAAGGTACTTCTCATCACGGAAACGTTTACCACACCGCCTTCGATGATAACCATCGACGATGAATTCGCCGTATTCCAGAAAATAATCCCGGCGCTGTGACGGCTGCTGAAGTAACCGTTGCTGACCCGAAATGTTCCGAAGATCGAGAGAGCGCATTCGGCACCCGTCGTCACCCCTGAAGAACCGGCAGGCGCCTGAGGAAAGCCGGTGGCCGACGATGCGGTTGAATACACCGCCACATCCGGCCCGTCGAGCCAGAGCTGGGCAGCCAGTCCGATGGCATAGTCCCCGTTAAGGCCATCATCGCCGCTTGGTCCTTCTGCCAGGGTGGGGATTAAAATGCTTCCGGTCAGCCTTAAAGTCCCGGCTTTGATCCACAGGGCCTTCCTGACTTCGGGATAGTCGAGGCTGAAGGGTGCATCGGTATTGCGCCTGAGTGCATTGGGACCGTAAAGGGAAAAATTGTTGATGTTCGACGAATTGATCGTCAGGGTATAAGTCTGGTCGATGCCCTTGTCAACCACAAGATTGTAAAAATCAGTGACACCGTTAAGGGTAACAGTCCGGTCCGATTCACCGGTAAACCGAACGGTCACGGCTCCATTATTGGCGAATTCCCCATAATTGGGGGCTGTCAGATTGGTAAACCGCACCGTCCCGTTATTGGTAAAATCACCACTAATGGTTAACTGGTGAAAAATGTTATGGTATGTTCCGATGGGTGGCAGGTACTCCGAGTTGATCGAATAGGTCGGGTTACTGTTGGGATTCCCCGTGCCGGTGGTGATCTTGCCGTTTGAGCCGACCGTTACATTCTGGCCTACTGTTATGGAACGGCGGTTGGTGGTGGCATCCCCGATCTGAAAGGTCCCTTTCTGGATAGTCAGGGAACCATACAGGGTAAGGCTTCGGGCCACCGTGACAACCTGTGTAACGGATCCCAGGTTGATCAACAGGTGGCAGTAGGTGGCGACATTCGGATCGATGCTGAAACTGCCGCTGGCAGCGTAAAATTCGACGGTCCCGCCATTGAGGCCCAGGAAGGTTCCACTGGATATTGTCGGGAGTGTGGTACGGGCCGTCCTGATCTTTCCCTGTCCGTTCAGGATTACGGAGGTGAAGGTATAGGTCTGCAGGTCGAAATAGGCTCCGGCTTCAATGGTCAGGGTATGCCCGGTCGTGGTAATATTGGCGGAAGCCGTGATGGTTCGTCCGGTCAGGATGCAAACGATATCGTTTGAAACAGGGGTGGCACTTCCCACCAGTGTGGTACCGGTAGAATCGGTGGTCCATACATTTGAACCATTCCAGTACCCCGACTGGTAACTGTAGTATTTAGTGGCCAGACCCTCATGACACGAAAGAAAAAAGATGAGAGGCAGGAGTACAGGGAGGAATCTGGTGCCGGGGAATCTCATTTTCTCTGTGGGTATCGATGCGTAAAATTACGACACTTTGCCACATGGTCTACCGGCAAAAAGGGGTTACTTCTTAAGATCCATTTCCGCTTCTGCAATTTTTACCGGCTTGGCATCGCTGGGGGTAGTGTAAACCGCCACCAATTTTCCGGATGAGTAGTCGACCCCAGGTATGCGGTCGAGGTTGCACTGGAACCGCCGGATCCGGTTCGGTGTATAAACCGCAATTCCTTTGACGGTAGCTGCCTTGGTCTCTTTACCCGACGGGGAGATATGTTTGACGACCAAATCACCGAAGCAGGAGAAATTACCTTCCCGGTGAAAGGTCAACTTCAATTTCGGCACCGTGTCTTTTGACATCTCGAACGACAGGTCCTGCATCGACACTTTGGTGCTGGGTTCCCCGACCCGGATGATCACCGGGATCGTAATGCCGAAAACGGCGATGAGTTTGGCGGTCACCGATGCCGTGTCCACAATATCATCTTTCTCGCCCAAGGGTTTGGATTTGGGCACAGCGCGAAAATAGACATGCGAACGATACTCTCCCGGGGCTATATCGGGTGGCTTCATGAATTGCATTTTAACCACCTGTGTTTTATTAGGGGCCAGCGTAACTGTGCGCGGGTAGAATCGCAGATATTTATCAGCAAAAAACTGTCCGCTGTCGGGTTTATCGATGGGATCGAAAGAGCCGTCTTCCTTCATCTTCATCTGCACGATCGAAATGAGGAATTTGGCGGTATCCGCTCCTGTATTGGCAAGGGTGAGTGCCTGAGACTTCTGGGCTCCTTCAAAAACGACCCTGCGTGGCAGGATCAGAAGGTTCCCCTGTGCATTGAGCCTTCCGGGAATGGCCGAAGCCAGAACAAGGAATGTCAATCCCCATATAAATAAAACAATCCGGCATGATCCGGACAAACTTCTTTCCCTGGTTGGAAGATTCATAGAGATGATATTAATCACAGGCACCTGAACCGAAAAAGCAAAGATAACAGAATTCCCTTTGCAATCACAGGTCAGTTATAATTTACTGTCACATTCATCGGTGATACAGACACAAACACCCCCGCATAAAGGCCCGATTCGGGATCCACGATCGGATCGCTGTCAAAGGATTGAATGGTCATGGAATTTTTCCCATTGGTGATTTCGATGGGCGATTGCGGGACAGTGACTTTATAGGTGTAGGCAGTGGAGTTCGACATCACGAAAGAAGCAGCCGTAAAAGTACCGGTGGCCACAGGCAGTGCGATGTTGGCAGTATTCCCCTTTGTATTGGATGTAACCATTTCTACCGAACCTGCGATGATGATGGCCACGCTTTCAAAATTCAGGTCGATCGATTTGGTGATAGTAATTGGTTCAACCACCGATGCGCTGGCGCGGGTATTCCCGAAGCCCGGTTGTGCTTGCAAGGCCCAAACATGAAGGACCGATAGAATGAAGATGAGCAATCCTTTCCTCATATATATCACCCAGAGAACAAATAAAAAAGAAACGCTGCAGGATACACAGCGTTTCTTTTTTATGCAGCGGTTTATTAATTATAATTTACCGTGACATCAAACGCAACCAGCGACTCGTAGAAACCAGCCGCCTGGCTGGCTGCGGCATTGACGGTTGCACCGACATACAGTGTCTGCGAACCTGCGCCGCTGAGCTGTCCGGTCGGGGTCGGATCACTTGTAAAGTTGTCAACCACCATAGTTTCGAGGTTACCACTCGAGGTGTTGGTGATCGTTACATTGTCCGGGAGCGTAATTGAATAGGTAGCACCCGGTACCCCCTCGATTGTAAACTCGGCTGCCGTCGGAGCGTTTGTGCTCGCCGGAAAAGTCACACCGCCCGTCCGCGAGCGTGTTGCTGCCAACTCAGGAGCAACGGTGGCTGTACCAAGCGTGTTGTTAACGG
>DAONFN010000338.1:0-3917 GCA_035403625.1 Bacteroidales bacterium | reverse complement strand
GGATGCTGACGTCGGCGATCTGGTCAAACGCGATCTGGGTCCCGTTGGGCAGCGCCACCGTAAGATTCTTCACATCGTCGAGCTGCTGCCGGTAATCCCGGTCGAGCCTGACCACCAGGGCGAACCGTTTCTCTCCGTCATAGACCACCCCGGCCTGGCTCCCGGCAAAGGCGGTGCGGAGGGCGCGGTTCACTTCATCGATGGTCAGCCCGTATTGCGCCAGCCGGTCCCGGTTGAAATCGACCTGTACCTGGGCCAACCCGGTCACCTTCTCCACATTGATATCTTCCACTCCTTCGATCTGCTTAACGATCCTTTCCACCTCCGCCGCTTTCTCCGACAGGATATCCAGGTCATCGCCGTAGATCTTCACTGCCACATCCTGTTTTGAACCGGTCATCAGCTCGTTGAACCGCATCTGGATGGGTTGCTGGAATTCGAACTTGACCCCGGCCAGGGTCACGAGCTTCTCTTCCATCTTCGCCACCAGCTCCTCGCGGGTCCGGGCCGAAGTCCATTCCTTCTTGTCTTTCAGGGTGATGATATAATCGCCGGTCTCCATCGGCGTGGGATCGGTGGGGATCTCGCCGGCGCCGATCTTGCACACCGCATGTTTGATCTCCGGGAAGTTTTGCAACAGGATCCGGTTGGCCTTGATCACGGTTTCGACCGTATTGGTGAGCGATCCGCCCTGGAGGGTGATGACGCCGGCGGCCAGGTCGCCTTCTTCGAGCTGCGGGATGAATTCGCCTCCCAGGCGATGGAAGAGGAACAGGCCGGCGAAGAAGATCAACACGGCCGAAACGCCGGTCACCCGCTTATGGTCGAGCACCCATCCGATCACCGGTTGGAACCCCGACTGGATCTTCTCCATGAAAAAATCGGAGAAATTGCGGCGATGCACCGCATTCCGGTTCAGGAAGAGCGCCGAAGCCATCGGTACCCAGGTGAGGGAAAGGATGGCTGCCCCTGCGATGGCAAAAGCCACTACCTGGGCCATCGGGCGGAACATCTTGCCTTCGATCCCGATCAGCGCCATGATGGGCAGGTACACAATGAGGATGATGGCCTGGCCGAAGGTGGCCGAGCTCATCATGCGGCGCGCCGAGCCGGTCACGTGCTCATCCATCTGCGCCCGCGTCAGTTTCCCCGGTCCGGTTGTTCCCTTCCCGGCCGATATCCGGTGCACCACGCTTTCGACGATGATGACCGCACCGTCGACGATCAGTCCGAAGTCGATGGCTCCCAGGCTCATCAGGTTTCCCGAGACCCCGAAAAGGTTCATCATCCCCACGGCGAACAACATCGACAGCGGGATGACCGAGGCCACGATCAGCCCGGCGCGGAAATTACCCAGCAGGAGCACCAGGATGAAGATGACGATCAGCGCCCCTTCGAGGAGGTTTTTGGTAACGGTGTTGATGGCGCGGCCGACGAGGTCGGAGCGGTTCAGGTAGGGTTCGATGGTGACTCCCTCGGGCAGCGATTTCCTGACCGACTGAATGCGTTCCTCCACCTGGTCGATCACCTCATGGGCGTTGGCGCCTTTGAGCATCATCACCACCCCGCCGACGGCTTCGGCCGTATCGACCACGAAGGCGCCGTACCGGGTGGCGCTTCCGTACTGCACGGTGGCCACATCGCGGATCAGGACCGGAATGCCGGAAGCGGTGCTGGAGACGACGATCTTCTCAACATCTTCCAGCGATTTCACCAGCCCGATGCCCCGGATGAAGTAGGCGGTCGGATTTTTATCGATGTAGGCGCTGCCGGTGTTTTCGTTGTTTTTCTCGAGCGCCGTGAAGATGTCGGCCAGCGTCAGTTTCAGTCCGCGCAGCCGTTCGGGGTTGACGGCGATCTCGTATTGCTTGACAAACCCGCCATAGCTGTTGATGTCGGCCACACCGGGCGTACCCAGCATTTCACGGCGCACGACCCAATCCTGGAGGGTTCGCAGTTCCATGGGGGAGTATTGATTTTCGTACCCTTGGGCCACGGCCAGCCGGTACTGGTAGATTTCGCCCAGCCCGGTGCTGATGGGGGCCAGCTCGATCTTCGCCATTCCGGCGGGGATCACCTCCTCGGCTTCCCGGATCCGTTCGCCCAGTTGTTGCCGGGCCCAGTAAATATCTACCTTGTCTTTGAACACCACCGTGATCACCGAGAGCCCCAGCCGGGAGATCGACCGCAGTTCGATGATGTCGGGGATGTTAGCCACGGCCACCTCGATGGGCGCCGTGATGAAGCTTTCCACCTCCTGTACCGCCAGCGACGGGGCAAGGGAGATGATCTGCACCTGGTTGTTGGTGATGTCGGGGATGGCGTCGATGGGGAGGCGGAGGAGGGAGTAGCCGCCCCATCCGGCCAGTGCAAGAACAAACAGCCCGACGATGAACTTGTTCCTGACGGAAAACTGAATGATACGTTCTATCATATTCAGGGAATAATTGAAATGACACCGCAGCCCGGCGTCTCTGCGCCTTTGCGGTAATTTTATGAAGGATGGAATGCGGGAGGACTCAGCCTATCTTCGGCGGCTGCCAGAAATTCACTTCAAAGGAGGAGATGAAGCGCGATGTTTCGGGGAAAAAGGCGGTAAAAGGTTTTTCGGTGGGCCGTTCCGCCAGGATCGCAGCCGCAACCGTCACAGGGACATTGCAGCAGGAGCAGATGCAGAAAGGCGAGCAGGCGTCGTGATGGTCACCGCCTCCATCCGGGTGTGCGCATTGTTCCCATCCGGGGATGTTGCCATGCAGCAGGTCGTCGGCGCAGGGCACGCAAACCAGCGACAGGACATACAGGCTCAGCAGGGCGGCGAAGAATCTCATTCCGGGGCGCAACGATGATGAACGGCAAAGGTAGGGATAATTCCGATAAGAGCTTCCAGGGTTTCATTAGACCTTCCAGGTCTTCAAGACCTGGAAGGTCTGCGGCATTCCTTTCGCCGGCAAAAAGCGGCAGCCGCGACTTACCCCTGACTTCAGGCCGGGGGCAATGAGATCGGTCTGCTTTAGCTGACGGCAAGGGTCTGGAGCTTAAGTTTCCGGCTTTAGCCACATTTAAGGAAGTACAAAATGAAGGATGGGGCTAAAGCCCAAGGTCGATCCGGCCTTTTAATCCGTCAGCTAAAGCAGACGGCAATAAATATGGAAAATGATTTTCGGAGGGGGCTCAAAAATGCAAGGTTGCAACCACTTCTATGTCCGGTTTCTTTGTTACTTTTGATGGAATACCGGTAAAACAAATCAACCATGAATGGCATTCTACGGATTTTGTCGTTAAACCTGGGAGCCCGTGTTCTTCTAACCCGTCAGTTAATGAAGACGGCTGGTTACTTGATTTTTCCGGTAAAGGGATGGAATCCTGGAATTTACTTCGTAAAGCTGGAACGCGACGGCAAATGCCTGGAAATCAAAAAAACTGGCAGTACTTGAATAAGTATCAAAATTAATCTGCCTATTCATCATGAAAAAGCTATTACTGGTCTTTCTGTCAGTGACCCTAGTTTATCCTGCAACTTGTCAGTCTTGGATAAGGACTTACGAAGATTCGGTAAACCACACACGCGCATATCGAATTGTCGAACATTACGATCATGGATATCTGTTTTCAGGAAAAAAATTTCGCGTAGGATTTTATGACTTTGGATGGATCCAGAAAACCGATCTCAATGGTTTTCCCATTTGGACGAAAATGTTCGGAGACACCACCTCCAGTTCACCGCTATTTGAAGTGGACAATACTGTTGCCGGGGGATTCATCACCTTAGGCGAAACGGCCAAAGGCACGTTGAATTGGGCTGCATATATCGTAAAAATGAATGCCTGCGGCGAAAAGGAGTGGTGTCGGCTGTACCGTACACCGGGCCGGAACGTTTATGGACTTGGGATTCAATCCATCCCTGGGGGAGGATCCAT
>DAONFN010000337.1:0-3922 GCA_035403625.1 Bacteroidales bacterium | reverse complement strand
TGACCAACCTGATCATCGGTCCGGGAACCAACCCCTGTTATGCCGCCACGCAGATGATCACAGCCGGCGGCAACGGGGGCGCTTTCACGGTCGTCACCGGCGGGAATGTGGATCTTGTCGCCGGACATGTCGTCTCCTTCCAGCCCCTTGCCGTGGTGACCCAGGGAGGATACCTGCATGCCTGGATCAGTAGCGACGGCCAGTTCTGCGGCTCCGCATCGAAACCGATCGTGGCCGGCAACTTCCAGGAGGAGATCCCTCAGCCGGCCCTGGCCCGGTCCGGAGACACCTTCCTGCACATCTATCCCAACCCTGCTGCCGACCGGATCACGGTGGAGTTCAGCGGCGAAGCGACCGGATCGTCGGTTGACCTGGTGATCTACAACCTGAGCGGCATGGCGGTCCTGCGGAAGACCCTGGCCGGAAATGGCCGGGTGCAGGTATCGCTGGCAGGATGGCCGGAGGGGATCTTTATGGTCTGCGCCCGGTCGGGGAGCCGTTCGGAGCAGGCGAAAATCGTCAGGCAGCAGCCGTAGGAAAAGCGGGTGCCCGGTCGTCTTAGGGTATTGTTGACTTTTCCGAAAGCCCCGACACACAGGAGGGTTGGCGCGTCACCCTCCTACCCCTCCACGAAGTACATGTCGATCATCCCCTTGTTCTTGGCTTCGATCTTGCCGCGGTAGGTGCAGGGGATCCGGCTCCTGATCAGTTCGTAGGTGCTGCCGCTGATGTTGATCTTTCCGGCTTCGCTGTTGGATTCCATGCGGGCCGCGATGTTCACCGTGTCACCCCAGATATCGTACGCGTATTTCCTTTTCCCTACGATGCCCGCTACCACCGGCCCGGTGTGGATGCCCAGCCGCATCTCGAAGGGGATCTCGCCTTTCGCCTCCTTCTCCTTCTTGCGCTCCAGCATGAAGTTCCGCATTTCGATGGCGGCCTCCACCACGTCGAAGGCGTGGGTGTAATTGAGCGCCGGCATCCCGCCCACACACATGTAGGCATCGCCCACAGTCTTGATCTTCTCGACCCCGTGTTTCGCCACAATGTCGTCGAACACGCTGAAACAGTAGTCGATCTCCGCCACCAGCAACTCAGCGCTGACTTTTTCGCTCACGGCGGTAAACCCCTTGAAATCGGTGAACATCACCGTCACCTGGCTGAATGTTTTAGCCGTGGAATGGCCGTTGCGCTTGATCTCGTCGGCCACCTCGGCCGGCAGGATATTCAGCAGGAGGTTGTCCGACTTGACCAGCAGCTCATCGCTCTTCAGCTTCTCCTTCGCCACCCGGTTCCGCTGGCGGTACACGATCAGCAGGAAGACCACCGCAATGACCAGGATGGCGGCGAGGGACAACCCGACGATCCCCTGCCTGACGTCTTTCTTCTCCTGTTCGGCCCGCACCGCTTCCTCCTTGCTGTCGAATTCGAACTGCATCTGCTGCTGCGTGATCTTGCGCGTATTCTCCTCGTTTACCAGGCTGTCTTTGTAGATCATGAACTTCTTGTAATTCGCCAGGGCCTGGCTGAAATTGCCCGTCGCGCTGTCGAGCCGTGAGAGCTTCAGGTAGGCCTCCCGGATCTGGGGTTTGATGTTCAGGTCCTTTGCCAGCGACAACCCGTCGTTGAGGTACTTCCTCGCCACGTCGTATTTCCCGAGCCGCATGTTCATCTCGCCGATATAGGCAAAAACGGTGGCAATGCCGTTCTTGTCGCCGAGTTCCTCCAGAATTTTCAGCGCAGCTTCGTAGTTCTTCAGGGCTTCATCCCACCGTTTCTGGTCATTGTGGATGTTGCCGATGCTGGTGTAGGAAAAGGCAATGCCCACCTTGTTGCCGATCCGGTCGTGGATCTCCAGCGCCTGGTTATAGTTCTTCAGCGCTTCCGGGTAATTCTTCTGCGCCGTGTACACCGTTCCGATGTTGTTGTACACGGTGGCTATTCCCCTTTTCTCGCCCAGGTCGGTCAGTATGCCAAGGGCTTTCCCGTAATTCTTCAGCGCATCCGGGTAGTTGGCCTGTTCGTAGTACGTGGTGCCGAGGTTGTTGCAGGTATATGCGATCCCCTTTTTATCGCCGATCTCCTCCTTGATCTTCAGCGAAGCGAAATAATTCTTCATGGCCTCGGTGTAGTTACCCTGGGAATAATAGAGTGCGCCGATGCTGTTCAGGGTGGTGGCGATGCCGGGTTTGTCGGCGATCTCGTTGCGGATGTCGAGCGCGGCATTGAAATTCTTCAGCGCTTTGGTGTATTCGCCCTGCATCCAGAAGGCAGCTCCAAGGTTATGGAAGGCGGCTCCCTCGCCGCGTTTGAAAGGGGTCTTTTCGCATAGCGACAACGCCCGGGTGGCCAAGGAGGCGGCTTTTTCGTAGTCGCCGGTGTTCTTGTAATCGACACTCAGCAGGTTCAGCGTGTTCACCTTTACAGTATCCTTGCCGGCCGCAGCCAGCGCGCCGTTCAGCGAGTCGAGGCGGGCCTGGCCCTTCATCTGGGCCGAGGCCCCGGTCGATACCAGGATCAGCCCGACACAGGCCATACAATGGTTCAGCAGGATTCTCATAAACAGATGGTTTAAGAACTCCGGGAAGCCGAAAGTACGAAAATAAACACTTTCCAACTACGTTGATACACGGTTCCGCTAATTCCCACAGAAAGAGATAATAATCCAGCTCAGTGATTGCCGGACGAGGCGGTCTTTTTCTTCAGCGGCACGATTTTGAAGCTCAGCCCGATCTGGGTCCCCACATGGTCCCAGAAGGTCCGGGAGGATTTCAGCCCTTCGGGCAGCGAAGGGGCATCCACCGAATACCGCGTTTGCGAAATGACATAATCGAGGAGGTAATACAGTCCGAACCGGCCGTCCCTGTCAAAAAAGAGACTGTACCCCAACCCGATGGCGTGGTTGAAATACCGGTCCTTTTCCGTTTTCGTTTCCGTGAGGCCCGTCCCGGGCTGAACGACCGCGGCCTTCCCGCTGAACGTCACGTATTCAAAGGCATAGTGCAGGAAAAGGTTCTCCCTGGCATAAACATCGAACACGGTAAACTTGTAACTTCCCACAAAACCCGGCTGGGATGAGAGCCGGTCGCTCGTCAGGTAAAGTCCTTTGGCCGGCAATGGGTAAAGAAGTCCTGCGGAAAATTCATGGTGACCGGTACGGAGATACGGTGCCGCATAGACAAAATTGATATCCTCCTCCAGGTAATGCCGGTTGGCCGGAAAATTCGTAAAACCTCCCGCCAGGATACCGATCTCGTTCATGTCGCCGGGGGCGGATTGGGAGAAGAGGCTGCCGGGTGATCCGGACCACAGCAGGATGGCGGCCAGAAACACTTTCCATCGGCCTGCCGGGGATGAGGAAATGGCTGTCATAAAAGGTGCGTTTTATGCAAAGATAGTGCAAAAGGGCGCCGGCCGCGACTGCCGGTTCCGAGGCGATCCCCC
This sequence comes from Bacteroidales bacterium, assembly GCA_035403625.1. Taxonomy (GTDB): domain Bacteria; phylum Bacteroidota; class Bacteroidia; order Bacteroidales; family FEN-979; genus CAIVAT01. The sequence goes on along the minus strand of DAONFN010000337.1, from coordinate 478 downwards.
GCCGAAACTCATCTTACCGATAATCCGGCTCAGGTATTAAACCTTTTGGTAATTTTAGTATCCAAGGAGAATACGCAACCCGATCGTCATTCTGCCATTCATCATGCCTGAAACCACCGATGATCCTATCCTGTTGCTGATCCGCGACAAAGCGACGCAGCGCCGCGGGTTTGACCTCCTGGTCAGAATCTATTCGGGAAAAGTGTATGATCTCGTGCGGAGGATGCTGATTGATCATGACGATTCCAACGATGTGGTGCAGGAGATCTTTCTCAGGATCTGGCAGAATCTCGACCGGTTCAGGGGCGAATCCTCCCTGTTCACCTGGATTTACCGGATCAGCGTCAACGAAGCCCTGGCCTTTCTGCGAAAAAAGCAGCTGGTGAACTGGCTCCGCTTCGAATCATACGAAAAAGTGCTGGCCGGGCGCCTGGTAGCGGATCCCTGGTTTGACGGCGACCGGGCTGAAGCCCGACCT
>DAONFN010000336.1:0-3924 GCA_035403625.1 Bacteroidales bacterium | reverse complement strand
GGCTGAGCATCAGTCCGCTGAACATCCCTGCTCCCTGGGTGAGGAAGGCAGGCAGTCCGACGCTCAGGGCCGGATTGTTGAGCCGGTTCATGCGCCGTTCGCTCATTACGCTCACCATCGTTATGACGTATCCTGCCATGTCCATCGGTACCGATACGGGCGAACCCTGGAAGTTGGCGCCGGAAAGCTGGAGGTTTTCATCGGGGAAAAAGATCGGGTTGTCGCCGACTCCGTTGAGTTCGATCTCCACCTGCGAACGGGCGTAGGCGAGTGCGTCGTGCGCGGCTCCGATCACCTGAGGCGTCGAACGCATTGAATAGGCGTCCTGTACCTTGCATTTAACCTTGCCGTCGGCGAGGTCGCCGCCGGTCACGCACTTCAGGATGGCAGCCGCACTCCGGATGGCTCCCTTGAATCCGCGGATCACGTGGAGTTTCGGGTTGTACGGACGCATGTTGGCTTTCATGGCCTCCAGCGACATCGCGGCTGCGATCTCTGCCTGCTTCAGCCAGTTGTTGGCATCGTAAAGGAATAAGGCGCTCATGGCGGTCAGCACGTTGGAGCCGTTGATCGCGGCCAGTCCGTCGCGCGCCTGGAGCCCGGGAATGGGAATTCCTGCAGCCTCGAAGGCCTCTTTGCCCGTCATCAGTTTTCCCAGGTAATAAGCATGTCCTTCGCCCATCATCAGGAGTGCGATCTGCGACATGGGGGCCAGGTCGCCGCATGCGCCCACCGATCCTTTCTGGCAGACCATCGGGGTTACCCCCTTGTTCAGCATGTCGACCAGGCACTGGGTGATTTCGAGTCTCGATCCCGAATTGCCGTGGGCATGCACATTGATACGTCCCAGCATGGCCCCGCGCACCCAATCGATGGGCATAGGGTCGCCGATGCCTGCAGCATGATTGTAAATCAGGTACTTCTGGAAATCCTTCACCTGTTCGTCGTTCAGCACGATCTCCGAAAATTCCCCGATCCCCGTGTTGACTCCGTACATGATCTCGTGGGCCTGGATCTTCTTCTCGAGCATGGCCCGGCATTTATGAATACGTTCAGTAGCGGCCGGATCCAGCGCTACCGGTTCATTTTGACGGGCAACCCTGACTACATCCTCGATGGTCAGTCCCGCACCTTTTATAATAAGTGTCATGATTCAAATACGAATTAGAAATTAATACTTACGAACGTCATTTATATCGGCACTGCCCCTTGCCCGCCTTTCACGCAGGTATGGAGGGCAGAGGGGATCCTGGCATTTCTGCCCCGATGATCATGCTGCGGGCCGACAGGATGGCCGTTGCCCAGGTTCGCTTGACGTTTTTCTTTATTCCCATGTCAGGTTTTGCAAATCTTCGATCGGGCAGGTCGTTTGTTGCCCGGTACGCATATCACGGACGGTCACCACGCCTTTATCCATTTCATCGCGGCCTGCCAGCACCACGAAGGGGATCTCCTTCCGGTTGGCATAATCCATCTGCTTCTTCAGTTTGGCCGGATCCGGGTAAAGTTCGGAAGGGATCCCTGACGATCGCAATCCCGCCAACAGGTGCAGGCAATGCCGTGCCTCCGTATCGCCGAAATTGAGAAACAGTACGCGGGTGGAAGCCTGGACGGCAGCCGGGAAAAGGTCGCACTCCGTCATCACGTCATAGATCCGGTCGGCACCAAAGGAGATACCGACTCCGGAAATGCCCGGCAGACCGAATATTCCGGTCAGGTTGTCGTACCGTCCACCCCCGCAAATGCTGCCGATGGATGCGTCGAGTGCCTTCACTTCGATGATCGTGCCGGTATAATAACTGAGTCCCCGGGCCAGGCGGATGTCGAAATCGAATTTGTTTTTCAGGTTGAGCGCTTTCAGGTTCTCCAGAACGGTTCGCATTTCGGCCAGGCCCTTTTGTCCGGTTTCCGAATCCCGGAACAAGCTGGTCAGGGTCTCGAATTTCGTTCGGATCATCCCTTCCAGTTGCAACACCGGCTGCAGTTTTTCCACCGCTTCGCCGGGAACGCCCCGCTGGATCATCTCCTCGTTCACCTTTTCCAAACTGGTTTTATCCAGTTTGTCCATGGCTATGGTGATATCGGTAAGAAAGTTTGGAGCCCCGATCGCTTCGGCGATGCCGGCCAGCACTTTCCGGTTGTTCATCCGGATAAGCACGCGGATGCCCAGTTCGGTAAATACGGTGTCGATGATCTGGGCAAGTTCCACCTCGTTCAGGAGGGAGTCGCTGCCGATGGAATCGACGTCGCACTGGAAAAACTCGCGGTAGCGGCCTTTCTGCGGACGGTCGGCCCGCCACACGGGCTGGATCTGGTATCGTTTAAAAGGAAAGACCAGCTCATTCTGGTGCTGCACCACAAACCGGGCAAAAGGCACCGTAAGGTCATACCGGAGACCTTTTTCAGCAATCAGTAAGGAATGTAAGGATAGATATTTTTTATAAGCAACGTCATCAGCGGATGGAAGCGGCCCCAGTTCAGGCGTCTTCTCGAGATAATTCCCTGAATTCAGGATCCTGAATAACAGTTTGTCGCCCTCCTCTCCGTATTTTCCCATCAGGGTCGATAGGTACTCCATGGCGGGAGTTTCGATGGGTTGATATCCGAAAGTGGTAAAAACCCGCCGGATCACATCAAAGATATAGTTGCGGCGGACCATTTCCGCCGGGGAGAAATCGCGTGTACCCTTGGGAATAGATGGTTTTTGTACAGCCACGTCAGTCAGGTTTATGCAAAGATAGAAATTATCATGAGTGGTGAACTCTCACTCAGTCACTCAATCACTCAGTCACTCAGTCACTCTGTTACCCCTTCAGCTTCTTGTATTTAATCCTGTGCGGCATATCGTCGCCGAGGCGTTTTTTACGGTTCTCTTCGTAGTCGGAATAGGATCCTTCGAAAAAGCAGACCTGCGAGTCGCCTTCATAAGCAAGGATGTGGGTGGCTACGCGATCGAGGAACCAGCGGTCGTGTGAAATGATCACGGCACAGCCGGCAAAGTTTTCGAGCCCTTCTTCCAGGGCCCGCAGGGTGTTAACGTCGATATCGTTGGTGGGCTCGTCGAGCAGAAGCACGTTGGCTTCCTCTTTCAGGGTCAGGGCCAGGTGCAGCCGGTTCCGCTCCCCGCCTGACAGTGTCCCGCACTTTTTTTCCTGGTCGGCTCCGCTGAAATTGAACCGGGCCACATACGCGCGCGCGCTCATCGTCCGTCCCCCGATCTGCATGTTCTCCAGGCCTCCGGAAATGACCTGAAAAACGGTCTTTTCAGGATCGATGGCGGCATGGCTCTGGTCTACGTATCCGATTTTAACAGTCTCTCCAACGCGGAACGTGCCGTTGTCGGCTTTCTCCGATCCCATGATCATGCGGAAAAGGGTGGTCTTTCCTGCCCCGTTCGGTCCGATCACCCCGACAATGCCGGCAGGCGGCAACGAGAAGTTCAGGTTCTCGAAAAGCAGCCGGTCGCTGAAGGATTTGGCAACATCGCTGGCCTCGATCACCACCGATCCCAGCCGCGGCCCGTTGGGGATGTATAGCTCGAGTCGTTCTTCTTTCTCTCTTACATCCTCGCTGATCATCTTCTCGTAGGCGTTCAAACGGGCCTTGCCTTTGGCCTGGCGTGCCTTGGGTGACATGCGAACCCATTCGAGTTCCCGCTCGAGGGTCTTCCGGCGTTTGCTCTCGCTCTTCTCTTCCTGGGCCAGCCGGGCCGTTTTCTGCTCCAGCCACGAAGAGTAATTTCCCTGCCAGGGGATCCCTTCACCCCGGTCGAGTTCCAGGATCCAGCCGGCTACATTATCGAGGAAGTAGCGGTCGTGGGTGATCGCGATCACAGTACCCGGGTATTTCTGCAGATGAAGTTCCAGCCATTGCACCGACTCGGCGTCGAGATGGTTGGTGGGCTCGTCGAGCAGCAGCAGGTCC
>DAONFN010000335.1:0-4009 GCA_035403625.1 Bacteroidales bacterium | reverse complement strand
TATGTTCCGCAGCCTTAACTGGAAGAACTTTCTTCACCAGAAAGCCCTGACCCGGAACAACCTGCTGCTCCAGGAAGAGATCAACGAGCGAAAGCTGGCCGTGGAGGCCTTCCAGCGCTCGGAAGTGCAGTACCACAACACCCTCGACGCCATTCCCGACTGGATCTATGTGGTCGACCGGGAACTGAAAATTGTGATGATCAACTCTTCCCTGCGCGTCGGTCACCAGGCCAGCGGAATGCCGGTGGATGTGATCGGGAAAAAAGTCGCCGATGTTTACCCGTTCATGACGAATCTGACCGTGAGCGAACTCAACCAGGTTTTCCGGCAGGGCACGTTACTGGTGACCGGCCAAACAATGCAGATGGGCGACCGGCCGGTTTACATGGAGATCCGGAAGATCCCCGTATACCGCAACCAGGAGGTGGTGCAGGTGATGACGATCCTGCGCGACCGGTCGAAGGAGAAAGAGGTGGAAGAACTTAAGCATCGCAATGCCGAGCAGAAAGAGATCATGTTGCGGGAGATCCACCACCGCGTCAAGAACAACCTGGCCATTGTCATCAGCCTCCTCGACCTGCAGATGAGGAACAATCCGAACCGCGATCTGCGCCGGATCATCCGCGATATCGAGCTCCGCATCCGTTCGATGGCCCTGATCCACGAGCACCTGTACCGTTCCGAAAACCTTGATCGCATCCCCCTGGCCAACTACCTCCATTCGCTGGCCACCATCATCACCGGCGCGTTCAGCGGACACCGGATCAACCTGGTTACAGCCCTCGATACCACCGATGTGAGCATCGAAACCGCACTACCCCTCGGACTGATCGCCAACGAGCTGCTCACCAATGCCTTCAAATATGCCTTCCCGGCCCAGACCGAAGGCGAGATCCGGGTGGAACTGCACAACTCCAACGATGAGGAGTTCATGCTGCAGATCCACGACAACGGGGTCGGTCTGCCCCCGGATTTCTCGCTCGACTCCACGCATTCGCTGGGCATGTTCATCGTCAAGCTGCTCGTCGAACAGCTCGACGGCAAACTGGAGATCTCCCGCGAAGAGGGGACGACCTTCCGCATCCGGTTCCGCAACCTGATGATCAGAAAACAGGATATTCCACTCAATTGACAGCCATGAACGACACCTGGATCCTTGGTATTAAAATCTCCGACCGGATGAAAGACATCGGTCCCGTCCAGTCGGTACTGACCAAATTCGGATGCACCATCCGCACCCGGCTGGGATTGCACGAAATCAGCGAGGGGTTTTGCGCTCCCGGCGGACTGATCCTGCTGGAACTGACCGGTCCGTCAGAAGAATTCTACAAACTGGAAAACGAACTCCTGAAAATCGACGGGATCCAGGTAAAGAAGATGGTGTTTACACCAGCGTGATGCGGGTTCCCCCGTTGTCAATGCCCAGCATCGTGGTCTTCGTGATGATGGTATCTTTCCCGGATCTTTCCACAAAGTGGATGGCAGCCCTGACCTTGGGCCCCATGCTGCCGTCGGGGAACTGTCCCTCTTCGAGGTAGCGTTTCGCCTCGGCGATGGTCATCCGGTCGATTGATTTTTCCTGCGGGGTGTTGTAGTTGATGCACACCTTGGGCACATCCGTGAGAATAAAGAATTTATCGGCATTGATCTGTGATGCCAGCAGCGCAGAGGCAAGATCCTTGTCGATCACGGCATCGATTCCCTGTAATTTGTTGGGTTCCACATAAAATACGGGGATACCGCCCCCTCCCACGGCAATGGCGATCTGTCCGCTGCGGGCGATTGATTCGATGGTTTTCTTGTTGATGATGACCAACGGTGTGGGGGATGCAACCACTTTACGCCAACCCCGGCCCCGCGGGTCTTCTTTGAACACCGATTTGGTCTCGGCTGCGATTTTATCCGCCTCTTCTTTTGTGTAATACGGTCCGACGGGTTTCGTGGGTTTTTTAAACGCCGGGTCATCCTTGTTCACCAGCACCTGGGTGGTGATGGTGATGATGTCGCGCTCCATGTCGTACTTTTCGAGCACATTCTTCAGTTGCTGTTCAATGACGTAACCAATGAACCCCTGGGAATATGCGACGCAGATATCGAGTGGCATTTCGGGGATGCCATGGACTTTGAATCCGGCTGAGTTGGCCAGCATGATGTTGCCCACCTGCGGGCCGTTCCCGTGGGTAATAACAATGTTGTAGTCGCGCTTGATCAGTTTGATCAGGCTTTCTGCAGTGGCGTTGGCATTCGCTTCCTGTTCGTCGATGGTCCCCTTCTGGTCTCCGCGCAACAGGGCATTTCCCCCCAGCGCAACAACGGCAAGCTTTTTCATGAACAATCCGGTTTAGCCGGCAAAAATAGGATTTTTTTCGGATCTTTGGCTACCTTCGCTACGGATGAAACCCCAGAGAATAGCCTACCTCTATGCATTTGCCGCGGTGGCCTGCTGGTCGACCATCGGGTCGGCCTTCAAGCTATCCCTCCGTTATCTTGGTCCGCAGGGACTGCTGGTGATCTCTTCCGGAGTGGCCACACTGGTCCTGCTGGTGATCCTGGTCCTGCGCGGGGAGCTTGGCCGGTTGCGAAAGACCACCCCGAAGGAACTTGGGACATCGGCTTTCCTGGGGCTGCTCAACCCGTTCCTTTACTATACCGTTCTCCTCACCGCCTACGACATCCTCCCGGCGCAGGAAGCGGGAACGCTGAACTACGCCTGGCCCGTTATCCTCGTTTTGCTCTCGATCCCGATGCTCCGTCAGCGGATCGGATGGATGAGCATACTCGCCATCCTCGTCAGTTTCGCCGGCATCGTGGTCATCGCCTACCACCCCGTCGGGGTCCCCCTACCCCGTCAGGGCACCCCCACCCCGTCGGGGTACCCCCACCCTGTCGGGGTAGCCCTGGCCGTCGGAAGTGCCGTGTTCTGGGCGCTGTACTGGATCCTGAACGTAAGAGATCCGAGGGAACCGGTGATCAAACTGCTGGTCAACTTCGCCTTCGGATTCCTTTATTCCGTAATTGCGGCAGGCCTCACCGGCGGGTTTGAGATCCGCCACTGGGAGGGGATTGCCGGAGGCATCTACCTGGGATTGTTCGAAATGGGGATCACCTTTGTGCTCTGGCTGAATGCCCTGAAGTTCTCCTCCACCACCGCGCGGGTTTCCAACATCATCTACCTCTCCCCCTTCATCTCCCTCGTGCTGATCCACTTAGCCGTCGGCGAAAGGATCCTCCCCAGCACTGTGGCCGGACTAGTACTGATCGTGAGCGGGATCCTGGCGCAGCAATATACCGGGAAATGAGACGGGAAGAGTTTTTCGTCCGATAGAACCGAAACAGGTTAGGGCATGGTTTTTTGTCATAGAATAATTGACGGGAATATTCCTTACTTTAGTTGAGTCATTCCGAAGCCTTCCTTCCGGTTCTGATCCGGGCGGGAATGCCGGCACAGATACCCACACGAATCCATCCATCCTATGAAAAAACATATACCGATCGTAACCACCGACTTTCCCCTGCTGCCTGCTTTGACGCGGTGGCTGCCGCTGCTGGTCCTGATCATGATGACAGGTTGCAGGAAAGACTTCCAGTTCGACAAGGTCAAAGACCTTTCCTGGAACCCCGACATGGCCATCGCCCTGGTGAACGACACCATCTCGCTCCGCAAGATCCTTACCCAGGGTGGCGGAGAGAGACACCTGGTGATCGACGAGAGCGGCGACATCTCCATCCTGTATTATTACAACGACGACGCCCTGCGGATCCGGCCGAACGACCTGATCCGAATGGTGCCCGTTCCCTTCAGCTATTCGCATACCATCACCCCCGAAGAGCAGGCGGTGATTGCCGTTTCCGACCTGACACTCGCCAACGTGCCGGTCACCTTCAGCCTTCCGGGCACCAACCCCGATCTGCGGGTGGATATGCTCACCATCCGGAAGGGACGGATCCGGATCCTCACTCACCACACCTTCGCCAACGACGGGCACCTGAACGTAAGGATCGTGAATGC
>DAONFN010000334.1:0-4013 GCA_035403625.1 Bacteroidales bacterium | reverse complement strand
CCCACAGGGTGGTCAGGGGGATGCCGTCCAGCCCCATCATCACCGAAGTCGCCACTAGACTCCGGTAATAGCCCATCCGGTTGGCCTTGTCGCGATCGAGGTTCACCCGGATGTTCTGTTGAGGCTGATCCCAGTCGTTCCGCACCCAACCCAGCCCGGATGTCGCGGCAAGGATCTGCTCCACCTGCCCCTGTACCGTGCGGATGTCCCTCACCGAATCCGACGAGATCCGGATCTCGATGGGCGACCGGCTCGGCTGCATGGCCAGGATCTTCCATACCACATGGGCATTGACGAAGTGGTCGGAGTATTTCGGGCGATAATCGTTCACGATGGCCCGTGTGGCCTTGTCTGACACCGTGTTGATCAGCAACTGGCCGTAATTGGAAGCGGGCATCTGCGGAGCATATACCGTATGAAACCTCGGGGAACTGGTGCCGATAAAGCTGGTCACATTCGTCACCCTTTTGTCTTTCAGCAGAACCGATTCCAGGCTGTCGACCACTTTCTGCGTCGTTTCCAGCGAGGTTCCGGTGGGCATGTAAACCTCAACGGCAAACTGGTTGCGCTCCATCTCCGGGAAAAGCTGCTGGTCGGTGAATTTGAACAGCACCACCGCCAGCCCGACAACGAGCACACCGGCAGCAATAACTATCTTCCTGTGGCGGAACGCCTGGTCGAGCGACCGGTCAAACAGCCCCTGGAGTTTGTCGAGGAAAGAGGGTTTTCCTCCTTTTCTCCGGGTGATCAAGCCCTTCTTGATAAATACAAAATTGAGATACGGAACGAGGAACAGCGCCACCAGGATGGACACGGTAAGGGCAATGCTCACCACCCACGGAATGGTCTGGATGAATTCGCCCGCGGTGCCGGGAACCATGAATCCCAGCGGTATATAAGCGGCCATGATGGCCAGGGTGGCCACGATGATGGGAACCGCCAGCTCCTTTGCGCTTTGGATGGCCGAATGCCAGGGGGAGAGCCCTTCGTCGATCTTCCTCACATGGTTGTCAATGACGACGATGGAATTGTCGACGATCATCCCGAGTACCAGGATCAGCGAGGCCAGCGACACCGTGTGCAACTCTATCCCGGTGAAATAAAGGATCGCCAGGGTGATCATCACAGAGATGGGGATGGTGATCCCGGCCACGGAAGCCACCCGCAGGGGAAGCAACACCATGGTCACCAGAATTACAGCCACGATCGCGATCAGGAACTCCTTCAGGAAGTTGTTGACGGCATCACTGACGTATTTCGGGAGTTCCGAGATCTTGGCCACCTCCATCCCCGGCGGGCATTGCTTCTGAAACGTTTCCAGTGCCTTGTCCACCTCTTTCCCGAACTCTACGATGTTGTTTCCAGGCTGCATCTCCAGCGAAAGAAGAATGGTCTTTTTCCCGTTCTGGCGGATGAAATTATCGGGCTTGTCGTACCTCCGTTCGATCGTGGCTATGTTCTTCAGCCGCACCACGTTCCCGTTGGGATCGGAGTAAACGATCTGTTCAGCCAGGTCCTTCTCCGATTCAAAGGAAGCCGGAATGTGGACCGGGAGCACCTGCCGGCCGTCGTCAAGTTTCCCGGCATAGCTCATCATGCCGTTGGCTTGATAAGATCCCAGCAGCGAAAGCGATTTGATGTTGTACTCGTTCAGCAACTCCGGCTTCACGTTGACAAAGATCTTTTCCTTCTGGAGACCATAATGCTTGATCTTGGAAGTAGCCGGGATCTTGCGGCATTCCGATTCGAGCTTCTTCAGTTGCTCCTCCATCTCCTTGTAGCTGCGGGTATCCGACGAAAGGGTGATCAGTAGCGCCGATGTATCGCCGAAGTCGGAATTGGCCACCAGCGCGATCACCCCCGAAGGCAGGGTCATCTTCAGTTCCCCCAGCCCGTGTTTCAGCTTCGACCAAAACTGGTCAGCATTCTTTACGTTATCGTTCAGCTCGACAAAAATGTACATGATCCCCTCGCGGGAATAGGAGTAAGTCTTCGCCTTCTTGACCTCCTGGTAGCCGAAGATGTAGTTCTCCACCACACGGGTCAGCTGTTGCTCCACCTCCTCCGAAGTAGCCCCCGGGTAAACCCCGACGATGACCCCCTGGCGGATCGTGAATTGCGGAAATTCGTTCCGGGGCATCTTCAGCAGGGCCACAATGCCCGTGATGATGACAGCTGCAGCGATGAACACGACAACATTGTTGTTGCGCATCGCCTTTTCGATGAATCCTGTATGCTTCATGTTACAGGGAGATTTTACAACCGTCCGACAACTTCTCCTTCCCCTCCGACACGACCCGCTCCCCGGCTTGAAGCCCCGAAACGATCTCCAGGCCGTCGCCGTAATATTGCCCCGTCACGACCTGCCTCCGGGAGGCGGTCGACTTGGCTGGATCGACGACAAAAACGTAGGCTTTTTTATCGAAATCCATTGTCACACAGGTTCCCGGCACCAGAAACACCTCCCGTTCGACCGGCCGCTCCATGTTCATGTCGCACACCATGCCCGGTTTCAGGGCCAAATCAGGGTTGGCAACCAGCGCTTTCGCTTCGTACGTGCGGGAGATCCGGTCGGCCACCGGGGTGATTACCTCCATCCGGCCTTCGAATGCCCTCTCCCCGAGCGCCGGTACCGCAAACCGGGCGGGCATTCCCTTCTTCAGGAGGGCGATCTCATTCTCCGGTACGGATATTTTAACATATACCTGCCGGATATCCACCAGCTCCAGCGGCGCCGATCCAAGGGAAAGGGCCGACATACCCGGTTCCGTGTTCCGGCGGCCGATCATCCCGTCGGCCGGAGCCGTGAGACGGCACTTGTCCAGGTTGCTCTTCGCCAGGTCGAGCGACGACTTCGCCTGTTCCAGCTTCGATTCCATTTCCACCCATTTGATCTCGGGCAGACTGCCGTTGTCATGGACCGTCTTCAGCCGGTCATAGGCATCCTTGGCCTGCTGGTACTGCGACAGCGTGATGTTGTACATGCTTTGCGCATCGGTCTCGTCGACCGTGGCGAGCAACTGCCCCTTCCTGACGATATCGCCGGCCTGCACTACAACGCTCTCAACGGTACCGGAGGTTTTGAAATTCAGGGGTATGGTTTGAAAGGCTTCCACCGTACCGCTGTAATGCAACGGGGCGGTGACCTTTGATTTTGTCAGGATGATGGCCGAAACGCGAATCGGTGCGGTCTTCCGGCCATCGGACCGGTCAGCCGAAGGGGTGCAGGCAGCGAGTAGCGTCAGGGCGGCCAGGGTCATGATCATTCTCTTCATGGCTTTTCAGATGTTAAAGGATAATAAAAATGTACTGAACGGATAGCAGGTAACATACTGAACGAACAGTATGTTACGGGGTAAAATAATTTATATTTTCAGAAGTCCGTAAAGCTGGTTGAGCTGTGCGGTTAAAGAATCGATCAGAGATTCGACGGCGGTAGTGAGGGAGTTGTGCATCATCACATCGCCGGCCATCCCGATGGTGATCGAGAAATACTGGGAAGCCACGGCATGCACATTGATGTCGCCGCGGATCTCCCCCCGTTGGATGGCATTCCCGATGACCTTTTCGGCGGTGTCCACATCCCGTTTAATATTATCCGTCTGCTCCCTGCCGAACACCTCGTAATGCCTCAGGGTATCGGCGATCAGCGAGATATAATTGATGGGAGAAACATTCCCCGCCTTCTCAATGATCGAGGTCAGCACTTTATGGGTATGCTCGATGCAAAGATCGGTGTACTCTTTCAAGGTCAAATTTTCTGTTTCCACACTGATACTCGGCAGGATGAGATGCTTGTCGATCACGGCATGGAACAGATCTTCCTTGTTCCGGAAATGATGATACAGGGCACCCTTCGTAAATCCGATGGCGCTGCTGATCATACTGATGGAAACGGCTTCATAGCTGTGCGTCAGGAACAGCTTGAAGGATTCATCGATGATGTATTCTCTGGTGTCTTTCATAAAATAGATACTGAACGACCGGTATGCAAAGGTACAGGTATTTTCATT
>DAONFN010000333.1:0-4041 GCA_035403625.1 Bacteroidales bacterium | reverse complement strand
GTGCGGGAGCCCCTGACCGGACCGGAGGCCTATGAAGAGACAGAAATGCGTCTCAATGCCCGGATACAGGCGATTATCAGGGAAATGAAGCTACAGTAAAAGCGGTCAATCCGGCCGAAACACCTCCTGCCAACGGGAATCGCCTGCGGAACCGGGCTGTTCGAGTTTTTCAAACAGAAAATCACCGATTACCAGGCAATCGATCTCGCTGCGCATAAAACAACGATAGGCATCGTCGGGCGAACAGACGATGGGCTCACCCCTTACATTGAAACTGGTGTTGACGACGAGGCCATAACCGGTCTGACGTTTGAATTCATTGATCAGGGCCCAATAACGGTAGTTGGTCCCTTTTGCCACGCTCTGGATCCTGGCCGAATAATCGACATGCGTGATGGCGGGAACATCGGACCGCAGGAAATACAACCGGTCGTACAAGGGCAACTCGTTAAATCCGGCAGGGAGCGGTTTAAGCCGTTTGCTGACCACGGGAATCACATGCAGCATGTAAGGCGAAGGCCGGTCCGTTTCAAAAAATTCCTCCATGTCCTCCTCAAGTACGGTAGGTGCGAATGGGCGGAAGCCTTCCCTGAACTTGATCTTCAGATTCATTTTCTTCTGCATCTCCGGGTTACGTGCATCTCCCAGAATGCTACGATTGCCGAGGGCTCTGGGGCCGTATTCCATCCTTCCCTGGAACCATCCCACCACGCTGCCTTCGTTGATCTTTCCCGCAGTTACCCGGATCAGTTCATCAAAATCATCATACCGATGGTACCGGGCGTCGTACTTGTGGATCATCCGGAGGATCTCCCGGTCGCTGTATTCCGGACCGAGGAAGGCGCCTTTCATGGCATCCGGTGTGGTGACCGGGGTCCGCGGGCGATCTTTCCAAAGGTGCCAGCCCAGCAGGGCTGCACCGACGGCGCCCCCGGCATCACCAGCGGCCGGTTGGATCCAGATATCCTTAAAAAGGCCGGTTTTCAACAATTTACCATTTGCCACACTGTTCAGGGCGACACCGCCCGCCATCACCAGGTTGGCGCAACCGGTCAGCCGGCGGGCCGTATCCGCCAATCGCAGTACGATATCCTCCAGCACCTGTTGAATCGCCAGGGCCATGTTCATGTAATCCTGGCTGAGCGGGGTTTCCGGGTTGCGGGGAGGGATGCCGAACAACTGTTGCCAGCGCTTGTCGTGGGTCATCCTGAGCCCGGTGGCAAATTGGAAATACTTCATATTCAACAGCAGCGAACCGTCCTCTCTGAGGTCGATCAGTTCGGTGAGGATGATCTCGCGGAATCTCTTTGTCTGCGGAGAGTCAGGATTGCCATAGGGCGCCAGCCCCATGAGTTTGTATTCCCCGCTGTTCACCATAAAACCGGTGTAGTAGGTAAAGGCTGAATAGAGCAGCCCGGCGGAATGGGGAAAGTGAAGTTCCCGTAGTATTTCGATCTTGTTTGCGGTACCACGCCCGATGGTGGTGGTCGCCCACTCTCCCACCCCGTCGATGGTCAGGATTGCTGCATCGGAAAACGGCGATGGGTAAAACGCGCTTGCAGCATGCGAAAGATGGTGTTCAGGAAAGAGAAGGGGTGCTTTCAGCGGCCCGATCTTGCGCAGTTCCTCCTTCAGCATCTTCTTCATAAACAGCTTCTCACGGATCCAAACCGGGATGGCTGAAAGAAAACTGGTCAAACCCGAGGGAACGAACGCATGGTATGTTTCTAGCATCCGTTCGAATTTGATGTAGGGTTTGTCATAAAAACAAACCGCCTCAAGGTCATTCATGCCGATCCCGCCTTCCCGGAGTACATATCTTACGGCGTTGGCCGGGAACGAGGAATCGTGCTTTTTCCGTGTAAAACGTTCTTCGTGGGCTGCAGCTATGATTTCCCCGTTAAGGACAAGCGCGGCTGCACTGTCGTGGTAAAAGGCTGAAATTCCAAGTATATAGGATGCCATGGTAACGGGTTCCCGCGTCAGAAGATGGTATAAATAAAGGGTGCTATCGCGCTGCCGGTAGAGAGCACGATAAGCACTCCGAAAAGCAGGAGAATAAGGATCAGCGGCAGGAGCCAGAATTTTTTCCGGTTCCTGAGAAACAGCCAAAGGTCCCTGATCACTTCCATATTATAATGTTTAAATCAGACAGTTACTTTGAAAATCAATACGGATGTTCCATATCTTCCCTGATGAAAAGATGATCCCGTACGTTCATGGCCGACCCTTCCGTATGCCTGAAACCCTTCAGTTGCAGGGGATCTTTTCCCATGAGCCGTCTCACCATTCCAACCGGGAAGACCACAAGAAAATAGATGAGCGTCAGCAGGATCCTCGACGACACCCATCCGAGAAGGTTGGCGAGGCCGAACCAGAACCAGGCGAACGGCCTGTACACGGCAGGGACGATCATATTCACGACCAGCGCCGCAAGGGCAATCCGGTACAGCATCACCTCCCGGGTTGCCAGGCCTGCGAGGAGCAACAGCAATACAACGGCCATTCCGGCGTCGGTAGCCTGTTTCGGCGTGATGGATTTAGAAAATAGTTTCATCGGTTTCAGGATGTCATGGCCCGGACAGTCCGGGTGCGACGGGTTCAAAAGTAGTGTTTTTTTCTCAATCAAATCCGCTCCACCCGTGCACGGTTCTCACCCCTGAAGAGTGAAAATGGTTACTTTTGTGCTTTTCACGGCAACCCGGAACGGCGATCGTTCCGAAGCCGGCGCTAAACACCGAGGAAGATGGAAGTGAAACAAGATATTCCTGCCGACGACCCCCTGTATTCGGGCCATGTTCTTGAGTTGATCACAGTTGCCAATGAATATTGCCGTTTCCTGGAAAAGGCGGAAGAGTATGAGCCTGCAGCTGTGAAAGGATTCCTTCACAAGGTAGCCCCTCTTATTTACCTGAAGAGCTCACTATTGCCTGAGGTAGAGGTGGCTGATGAGGATGCCGTTGAACATTATGTGACGGAAGAACAATGGGAAGCCATGTTTAACGTGCTACACCATAAACTCGGATCTGCCGATGAATTCTACTTCATCGATCTCCGCGAGAAGAGCCATACAGATGCCGTGAAAGGCAGCCTGGCCGAGTGTTTTACCGATGTTTACCAGGATCTGAAAGACTTCCTGCTCCTATACCAGCACAGCCGGAGGAGCTTTAAGGAGAATGCCGTTCGCGAGTGTAAGAGACTTTTCGAGAACCGCTATGGATACAGCCTGGTGAGAGCCCAGTCAGCACTGCACAGTGTGATCTACCCTGACCTGGAAGAGATCACCTGGTAAGCCGGTCGAGGCGGTTGAGACCTTCGATCGCCTTGTCGTAGTTCACATGGACTTTCAGTGCCTGTTCATAATCGGCATAGGCTTGTTTGTAGTTGCCCGCTAATTCCTGGGCATATCCCCGGTTATACCAGGCTTCGGCATAGGTTGGGTCTTTTTTCAGGGCCTCGGAAAAGAAACTGACCGCTTTGGGAAAATCACGCAGGTAGACCAGGTAAATATATCCCGTGTTGTAGTAAGCCTCCCGCGAAGTGGTATCGACCTTTGACAACCGCTGGTAGGTAGCAATCGCCTTCTCAAAGTTACCTGTCTCCTGGTAATGCATACCCAGCATGTACAGGGCTTCCCGGCTAGTCGGATGAACATTCAGCGCATTGTTCAGGTAGAGTTCCGCCAGTTTGTCTTTCCGCATTGCGTAGAGTTCTCCCAACTGGACAAAAGCCTCATAATACTGCTGGTTGTAGTCGACCGCTTTCTTGAGGTCATCCACCGCGCGGAGGGTGTCACCCTGTTCCAGCAAAGCCAACGCCCGGATGTAGTAACCTTGTGCATTGGCATTGTCAGCATCCAGGAGCGTTTTTACCGTGGCGTAACAATTGGGGTATTCCTTCATGATCAGGTATAACTTCGCCAGTTTGGCAAGGGCTTCGGTATGGGAGGGATCGGACTTCAGGGCTGACTCCAGTGCTTCCTTGCTGTTTCCCGGCCGTCCCATAAGCAGGTATATATCCGACAGCGTGATAAAGTAAGCC
>DAONFN010000332.1:0-4046 GCA_035403625.1 Bacteroidales bacterium | reverse complement strand
CCGCGAATGGAGGCATGCAGCGCCTGGGCCTGATCGCTGGTGGCGTGGACGCCGGTGCCGATCGCCCACACAGGTTCATAGGCAATAACGATCTGCAGGAATTCCACGGCAGGAAGGTGGAACAACGATTCTTCGAGCTGCTTTTTCACGACATCAAAATGGCTTCCTGTCTCCCGTTCCACGAGCACTTCACCGCAGCAGAAGATCGGCCGGATGCCATGTTTGATCAGGGCATCCACTTTAAGCCTCAGGAATTCGTTGCTTTCACCGAAATACTTCCTTCGTTCGGAATGGCCGGTGATGCAGTAGGGTACGCCGAGGTCCTTGAGCATCAGAGGGCTGATCTCACCCGTAAAAGCCCCGGAATCGGCCGGGTAGATATTCTGCGCTCCGACCTCGAAATTAGATTCATAAGCCACATCGGTCGCCATTTCGAGGTAAAGCGACGGCGGACACAGGATCACTCCGGTCGACCCGGTATTGATATCGTCGAGTGCATCCGCAATGTCGGAAATCAGTTTTTCAGCCTCGGTAAAGGTCTTGTTCATCTTCCAGTTACCGGCAACAATTTGTTTTCTCATGTTTATTTTATTTTTCTGTTATCTGCCCATCGCCCATACGGTAAAAAAGGCACGTGATTCATCGCATTCAATGGTCTGTCACTGGATCAGTCTGCCGTCGAGCCGCCGGCAAAACTGAGAATTATACTTCGGCTGATCAGGTACGCAGGAATTTACAGACCTGATCGCTCACTATCTCATCCCTGTAACCATTAAACGGCAAAGGTACTATCAAATTACATTCCATCCCCCTACCACCCGACCACTTGACCGCTTGATCACTTGACCGCTTGACAATATAACCACCCGCCCCCACCTACTGCACCCGGATCCTGGGATCGAGCAGTCCGTAGAGGATATCCACCAAAAAATTGATCACGATCAGGATAACGGAGATGAAAAGCACGGCTCCCATCACCACCGGAAAATCATATTTGTCGAGGGCATTCACGATGACCACACCGATTCCTTTCCAGTCAAAGACAAATTCGACGAAAACAGCACCGGCAAGCAGGGAAGCCAGCCATCCTGAAATGGCCGTAACGACAGGGTTCATGGCGTTCTTCAGGGCATGGTGCAGGATGATGCGGGGCCGGCCCAGGCCTTTGGCCCTGGCGGTACGGATATAATCCTGGGTAAGAACCTCCAGCAAGGAGTTCCGGGTCAGTTCGACTATGATGGCCAGGGGCCGGAGACCCAGGGTAAATGCGGGGAGGATCAGGTTTTTCAGATCGAGGTAGGTTCCGCGACCGAAGTCATCGACCCCATAAAGGCTTCCCGTCATGTTCAGTCCGGTGAAGCCTGCCAGGACGAAAGCGAAGATCCAGGCGTTGAGGATGGCCACGAAGAAGGAAGGCAACGACATCCCGAGTACGGAAAAGACCAGGGCAAGCCGGTCGGCCAGGCTGTTCCGGTAAAGGGCGCAAACAATTCCAATGGCGATCCCAACGACGATGGCAAAGGTCATCGCCACCAGGGCCAGGATAATCGTGTTGATGAACCCTTCGGCAAGGATGTCGGAAACATGTCTTTTGGATTGGTAAGACCTGCGCAGGTAAGGGGCTTTGAGAACGACGGTGGCCGGACCGGCTTTTAAAAGGGTCAGGGCAGAACCATATTTTTCACGGTCGAGGTACCAGATGCTGGAGCGGTCGCGGCCATTGTGCACCGAAAGCGGCAGCAGGTCGTTCAGGTAACTCAGGAACTGGACCGGCAGGGGCTGGTCCCGTCCCAGGTCTTTATTGATGGCGGCGACGGAGGCGCTGTCGGCCCGCTGACCGAGCATCATCCTGGCCGGATCGCCAGGCAGTATGTTGAAGAGAAAAAATACGACCACCACCACCCCGAAGAGGACCAGCATTCCGTACCCTAACCGCTTAAGAATAAATCTTCGCACTTTTTTCTTTATGAACGACGATCGGGTAGGCGATGGCAGGCAATCCGCTATTCTTTCATGTAGCGCTTCTTCATCTCATCGTACGACGGGAAGTCGCGCCAACCCCACTTCCCGATAACTATCCCATTCTTCAACAGGACCAGCCCGGGGTTTGAACGGACCATCGTTTTCAGAACCACGTCGTCGGCATTGTAGAAATCGAAGGCGGTGCCGTTGGCGATCCGGAACTTTTTTATATCGGGAGGAAGTGTATTGGTCAGGCAGATAAACGAATGGCCATCGAACGTTGCCTTTTTATATAAGGGAAGAATTTTCCGGAATCCTTCCCGGTCTGTTTTGGAAAGATCATATGCCACCAGGATGAACTGATAGTCGGGGTTGTCGAGGATACTGGCGGTATAATCGGCGCCGAATTCGTCTTCAACCCGGAGAACAAGCCCCTGGTCCTTGTTCGGGTCAACCACACGCTGGCTTGTAAAGATCCAGTTGGAGAGCCAAACCGAATCGTTCCAGGGATAGTTGGGCGAAACGAATTCTTTTTCCTCGCCCGTGGTTTTATTCTTGTAGGTAACATAGAACGTAACCGGCAGCATTTCCTTCTTGTTTACCCGGTTTCCTACTTTCCATCCCATGAAGTCGATCAGGGGAAGATGGCGGTGGCAGTAAACGGACATGGATCCAAAGCCAATTGCGATGACGGCCAGGAGGGCCACATCACCCCTTACAGAAAGCAGACTTCTGTATTTTTTGCGCCAGAAGAAGATCGGAAGGACCATCGCCATTAGCACCAGGTTTTTTAGGAAGGTGGCTATGTTGCTTAACTTGATGGCATCCCCGAAGCAGCCGCAGTCGGGTACGATATTGAATGTGGCGTCAAAGAAGGTCAGAACTGTAAAATACAGCATCATGGCGAGAAGCAGCCAGGCCATCTTTTTTATCCAGAGATTGAATAACAAGCTTATCCCAAGAAGAAATTCAAGCGTACACAGCAGAATCGTCAGATAGAGGCTGAAAGGCATGAAACCCGTCATGCCGAATGCAACAAAATAGTCGTCCATCCGGAAAACCGTTCCAAGGGGGTCGATACCCTTGACAAATCCGGAGAAGATGAAGACGATACCAACCACGATCCGCAGGATATTCCTTAGTATTTTCATAGGATAGCAAGTATTTCAGAAAATGAGCACCTTTCCCTTCCCGGGAACCCGTGGATAAAAGTATGAAAAATCCCTTTTGCCGGGTGGGGACGTAAAGGGGATTTTAACAAAGAATTAACAGGTTAAAAGGGGAATCACGGATATTAACCCCTGGGCAAGCCCAGGGTCCTAATTCCGCCGCAGAGCAGCGGGGTATTATACCCTCCGCTTCGCGGGATTGTTCGACATCTGTTTTCAATTCACTTCGTTTTTGAAAACAGTGTCTCACGAATAAAAAAGGAGAGGAGCACTATTGGCTCCCCTCCCGCACTACAAAACAGATTCCCAGAATTAACCCTAATCCATTAGGAATCTCTATCTTGACTTCACCAGCTTGATCGTCTCCGTATGTTGGCTGCTGAATATCTTGATAAAGTATATGCCATCGGGCATGTGGCCGAGACTCATGCTACGCCTGATGTCACCTGTCAGATCGGCCGACAGTACGCGGTCGCCCGTCATGCTATAGACATCCGCCCGGATATCTCCTTCAGGCACATCACCCCGCTGTTCGATGGTGAAATTCCCGCTGGTTGGGTTCGGATAAACGGTGAAGTAGGTGGCAGCGGGCGCAACAGGTTGTTCCTCCTGTGTCGAGCTGACGACCGCCGGGATGGAAGGAGCCTGAGTTCCGCAGAACTGGCCATTGGTAGTGATATACGCATGCAGGTAACTGCCTGCCTTGGCCTGGGTACCCGGGAGCATCCGGATATTGTGACCGGCAATGAGAGTTGCGGCAGCTCCGCTGAGAACTGTGAACGACTTGCCCGTACCACCGACTGTAAGCGTCTGGGTTGCATCGAAGCAGCGGATGGCGCCACTGACAAGGATTCCCGAAACGGTTCCCGTCGAAGCCACTCCTGAAACCTGGACCACAACGGTTGAGCTGGTAGT
>DAONFN010000331.1:0-4050 GCA_035403625.1 Bacteroidales bacterium | reverse complement strand
TCTTTCTAGGATCTTTGAGCCATAGCTTTTTGAATCCATCGCTTTTTGTCTAATAAAATCAAGACTTTTCTCGGGGCCGTATAAATATCTTGTCCCAACGATTTTTATTTGCTCATCTGTCAACTCCAGATTCGGTAAAGATGATGGGTAATCGATCATAAGAAGGCCATGTAAATGAGCAGCTACAATTTTCAAGTTAGTAACATCGGATTGCAGTTCATTTGCAAGGTCATTCAAATCCTTTTGATTTAATGTTGCAGGATTCATGTGTTTTGTTTCGGCAGACCTTCGTAATTGTATACTTACGGCCCCCATTGATGTATCAGCGTGGTTTTTTAAAATTGTAAAATATTTATCCATCCAGTCGGGGCCACTCCAATCAAATGATCTCGTGATGAATGCAGGCCAATCCATGAAGTCACTTCCTCCCACTTCTATTAATGCAACACCCCCTAAAAGAAAAGGAGGAATAGAATTATTCAGGGCAGCGTCTTTTATGCTCTGCTTATTATGTATAATCCAACCAAATTTGAATTTCCAAAGGTAATCTTCACCCCCTCCAAATTTAGCAGGTAGAACTTTCCATCTTAATGCGTTGAAAATAGTGAACTTTGGATAATCAGTTCCGGTTGGCATATCAGTTGTTTTTTTGTAATTGACAAAGGAATAGCAAATATTATGAGATAAAGAGGTTAACTATCTTACAGCTATTATCTCAGTGCCGATTCCCAGTTCTGGCGTGACACCAGTTCCCGGGTTTCGGCGATGACCAGGGGGTGGTCGGCCGTATCCCCAATGGTCAGCCAGGCTTCGTACAGACCGGTCGAACTGCGGGACTTCACCGCGTCGAAACGGTAAGCCAGTTTTTTCACCCGCTGGGTGTGCCGGTGGGTGCAGAGCGTGGTGGTCAGCCATAGCTCGGTTTCCCCGGTCCTCCGCCGGAAACAACCGGCAATGACTTTTTCGATTCCCAACTGGTCGTAATATCGTGTCACCTCGGCCGGGGCATAAACAAGGCCCCCGGTGCCGGCGGTCACCGGCACATCGCCGGCCGTATGAGCGCGCAGCCACTCGAACCTCCCGATACGCAGGCCGGGGAAATAAAGCGGATCGAAACCCACCCGTGTGGAGCCGGCCCTGATCCGGTTGGTCGTCACTAATCCCCCGGAATGATCACATGTCATTTTTTGTCGACGTTGGAACATCGGTTCATGCGAAGGTGATTATAAAAGGCATAACGGTGGCCGAATTTTGTTCCAGCCTGAGCAACAGTTCTTCCTTCAGCAGGGTCAACTCCTCTTCGCGGAGCGATGGTTTTTCGCGGAAACGAATCATTACCTCGATGGTCCTGACCAACCCGTGACCCGGAGTCCGGCTCTGGCCGACGCTTTTCTTCACCTCCACCGTCACCTTGTACCCGCTGAGATGTTCGTAGCAGAAGGCTTTAATATCCTCGGCAGTGACGATCCTTCCGCGGGTCAGCAGCAGCTTTCGTACGGTATCGATGTGCTCCTCCTCGGTTGGTTTTTTCCGGCCGCCGCCGGTGGTGGTGATCAGTCGCAGCGAATCGGGTTTGATCTCAGGGCCGAACACCAGTTCGCACTGTTTTTCGGCGTCGGCGCCCCGGCCGGGCCGGATCTGGTTTGCCTCTTCTGCCGCAGTGGTCCAGAAACGGATGAAGATCTTGCTGTGATATTTGTACGGACGGAGGATCACGCTCCCGGTATGCTTCACCTTCTGGCTGCGTTCCGATTCAAGGCTGCCCTCGAAATCGTTGAGCGCACGGGTCAGCCGGTTGAGCTTGTTGAGATCGTCGCGGGTGCCGTTCTTGGTGAGCAGGATGGTTTCCTCCTTGAGCAGGTTTGCCATGAGGTTCAGCATGTTCTTGAGCTTCCTGGGATCCTGCCGGCCCAGCCCGCCTTTGCGGAAGATGGCGTCGCCTTCGCGTGCCACTGTCCGGCCGGGGTTGGCCTCCAGCATCCGGTATTCAGTCTCCTCCGGCCGGTTCATGACCTTCCCGGTAACGGAATTCAGGCAAAGGACCGGGTCATCGCCCGATACCGGAAAAATGTTGACCGGCATGCTCTCGACGTTGTAGTCGGTTTTTTCCAGGCGCAGATTGAGTGCCGGAAAACAATTCATGCTGCAGAAGAGCTGGGAGATCCATCGTTCGTCGAGAAGGTTGCCGAAAGAGAACTTCAGCCAGTAAATATCTTCGCGGGCCAGTTCCTGCTCCTTTTCGGGGAAGAGCTTGCCGATCTCCTCCGGAACAGCAGGCGATCCCGCCAGCCGTCTTGGCAGATCGTACAGGGTCAGGTACTGCTTGTGATACCATTCGCGCACATTCCGGATCAGCTTGTAGATCATGAAATCGGGCTCGGTCAGGAGTTTTTCGCGGTAATCGGTTTCTTCGGCCACGGCGGGCGCACTTCCTTCGGATACCGGGCTGAGGTTGAAGGAACGCCGTTGCCGGAGCATCCTTTTGCGCGTTTCATTCTCGTCGGAAGTCAGTCCCGGACTGGCCGTCAGCAACTGATCGCCGGCATAGCACCGGCAATATTTCAGCGAATTGAAGAAGGCGTGAAGGTCGCCGGTGGCCTGGGGGAGATGGAAAAAGAGAGTCAGCCGTTCTTTCGGGAGGTACCGGCTGAGGTCGCGGATGCCCATCCAAAGAACGTCACTTTGCAGCCGGGCAGAGGCATTCGGGGTGATCGTACGTTCCCTTTTTTCCCCTTCCACCAGGTACAGACTGTCTCGGAAAACGAGGTATTTGACATCGGCCTGCGAAAGGGTGAAAAAACCGGCAGGGGTGAAGACGAAATCTTTGATGAGGTTTTCGGGTTTGCGCAGGATGACCTGGGTATCGATCCCGATCTTGCTCTCGCCGGCCTTCTCCAGCGGGCGCGCGCTGAGGATGGCATGGGCGGGGGCCGGGGCATGAAACTCGTCGGGCAGCAGCTTTTCGATCGTTTCGTGGATCAGGCGCTGCTTCACATGAAAGATTTCTTCGTGAACATTTCCGATCTCCTCGGCGCAAGCGCCATAGAGCAGCCGTACGACAGGGTCCGATTTGAAGACCATGATCTCGTCGGGGCTCCACTGTTCGTTGGCCATCCAGATCTCGGCATAACCGAGCATTTTCTCCAGGAGCTGGCTGGTAATTGCTTTCATGGCGTTTCAGTATTCAAAGGTTACTCTCACGTCATTCTGGCGCTCGCCTGTCTGGCGGATTGTGTAGTCGAGGCGAATGGTGATCTTGTAGTTCTTGTCGGTCCTGACCGTTTGCATGCCCTGGCTGTCGGACCTCCGGATGGAGGTGATCTCCGGCTCCCACACCTGGATGGCAGTGATCCGGGGTTCATATTTCTCCAGCAGGTCCTTGATTTGTTCCATAAATACCGGCTGCCACTCCATCACGTTGAGGATCGGCTCGAACTCGTTCGACCAGAGGGAGTAACCGAAATCGGTGTTATGGGTACACTCGCCCTGGCGGGTGGAGACCAGCAGGTCGATGAACTGCCGGATGGCGGTCTCGACCGGTACCATCACACAGGCGAAGTCATCTTCGCGTTCCGACTGTGTCAGCGTAAGCGGTATGTTCAGGTAAGGGTTCACTTCGATTAGCCGGAATAGTCAGCCGATTACAAAGATAAGGGGATACCGGTGAAAAACAACGGGCATATTGTATCAAGTTGTTATGAATCCCCGCGAGCGCATTCCCCGCAGCTTGCTGCGGGGTTAGCGAGCAAAAATTCAAATTCCTATGGGATCGAAGAATCCTCGCGGCTTGCCGCGAGGTTCTTCAATTAGGAAGGAAATGAATGGCGATGGTTATAAAACACGGGGATTTTGTATTTTTGTTTGCCGATGCCCTTATATACTTCGACTGATCAGGTACGCAAAAATGCGAACCTGATCGCTCAGCATCTATGAATCTAAAACTGCTTTGCTTTGCAAGCCAGTTAAGATTCAGTATATTTGTAATTCATCAGCATAGCGGGATCGGGTACCTGCCAAAAAGCGACCAGAATGCCCAAGTACGAATGCAGG
>DAONFN010000330.1:0-4056 GCA_035403625.1 Bacteroidales bacterium | reverse complement strand
GCAGAAACAGCGGATCGCCATCGCCCGTGCCCTGATCACGAAGCCGAAAGTCATCCTGGCCGACGAACCCACCGGCGCGCTGGATTCGGTCACCTCCATGGAGATGATGGACCTGTTGCATGAAATCAACCGATCGGGCATTACCATGGTGATCGTGACGCATGAACATGACATCGCTGCACGCACACAGCGCACGATCAAAATCAACGACGGAGTGATAACGGAAATTACCATGAACTGACCCGGAAACCCCTTCCCGGGTCCCTTCGGCAGAACCACCGGGACTCTAAAGGGAGGGAGTCGGGCAAAGACAACCCCATCCAACCGAACCCGATGTTTTCGATCGACAAGTGGCAGGAAATCCTTAGTACCGTGCGGAAGAACAAGCTCCGCACGTTCCTCACAGGCTTCAGTGTGGCCTGGGGGATCTTTATGCTGATCATCCTGCTGGGATCGGGAAAGGGGCTGGAGAACGGCGTTAAAGAGCAGTTCAAGGGAGGCGCCATGAACGGGATCTGGATCAGCAATGGGATGACCAGCGTTCAGTTCAAGGGTCTCAAAACCGGTCGCAACATCCGTTTCACCGACCAGGATTACCAACTGATAAAGAACACGGTAGAAGGTTACGACCACATCTCTGCCAGACTTTTCATGGGCCTCGACCTGGTATCCTATAAAACGGAATACGGATCATTCTTTATCTCCCCCTGCCATCCCGACTACGGGTATATAAAAGATATCCTGATGCTGGAAGGAAGGTTTGTCAACAACATGGATATCAGGGAATACCGTAAAGTGGCCGTGATCGGTGAAAAGGTAAAATCATCGCTGTTCAAGGGGAGTGATACGGCAGCCATCGGTAAATACATCAAGATCAAAGGGGTTCTATTCAAGGTGGTCGGGATCTTTCGCGACTTCGGTCGTGACGATAACGAGCAGCGCCGCATTTACCTGCCGATCACCACCGCTCAGCGAATCTTCTACAACCAGAATGTCATCAACCAGATCTCCTTCACCACCGGAAATGCAACACCTGACGAGGCTGATGCTATGCTGAACAAAGCCAGGCAGACGCTGGCGAAACAACATATCTTCGACCCGAACGACCGGCAGGCGATCGACATTATGAACAAAAGCGAAGGCGTTCGCCGTTTCAATGCGCTTTTCGACGGAATCCGCCTCTTCATCTGGATCATCGGCATCGGGACGATCATTGCCGGGATCGTGGGGGTGAGCAACATCATGATGATCTCGGTGAAGGAGCGCACCAAGGAGATCGGTGTCCGGAAAGCGATCGGTGCAACCCCCATTTCGATCATCATGCTGGTCCTGCAGGAATCGATCCTCATCACGGGGTTTGCCGGCTATATCGGGCTGGTGCTGGGAGTTGGATTGCTGGAGCTTATTTCGAGCAACATGCCTCCCTCTGATTTCTTCCGGAACCCCGAAGCCGATTTTGCCATTGCCCTCGGGGCCACGATCTTATTGGTCATCGCCGGTGCATTGGCCGGCTTTTTTCCCGCTATGCAGGCGGCCCGGGTAAAGCCGGTGGAAGCATTAAGAGATGAATAAAGAGATAAACCATGTTTGACCTGGACCGCTGGCAGGAACTTTACCATGTTCTGAAAAAGAACAAGCTCAGGACTTTCCTGACTGCCTTCGGCGTGTTCTGGGGAATATTCATGCTGGTGATCATGATGGGTTCCGGGAAAGGGCTGGAGAACGGTGTAACGCAAAATTTCGGTGATATGGCCACCAACAGCGTTTTCATCTGGGCACAGCAAACCTCCATCTCGTACAAAGGATTTCCCCGGGGACGTTACTTCAATTACCAGAACAGTGATATCCAGGCCCTGACCGACGGCATTCCCGAAATCAGGTACCTGGCCCCGCGAACCAACGTGGGCGGATACAATGGCAGCAGCAACGTGATCCGCGGACTTAAATCGGGCTCTTTCAGCATATTCGGCGATTATCCGGTGTTTAACCGGATCGATCCGGTGAACATGCTTAGCGGCCGCTTCATCGACGATTTCGATATAAAAGAGAAGCGGAAAGTGGTGGTCATCGGGCAGCGCGTGCAGGAGCTCCTGTTCGCCAGGGATGAAGATCCCATTGGAAAATACATTCAAGTACAGGGAGTCTATTTCCAGGTGATCGGACTGTTCCGGTCGAAAAGGACAGGTGAAGCCGCCCTGCAGGACAATCAGCGGATTCACATGCCCTTCACCACCCTGCAGCGCACCTTCAATTACGGCGATGCCATCGGATTCTTCAACATCACCTCCAAGGACGGCATCCCGGTATCGGTCGTGGAAGAAAAAGCCATGCGGATCCTGAAGAAGAACCATTCGGTTGCACCCGACGACGATCGTGCCATCGGCCATTTCAACCTGGAAGTTGAATACCGGAAGATGCGGGGGCTGTTCAACGGAATCCGGGTACTGATCTGGATCGTAGGCACCGGGACATTGCTGGCAGGAGTGATCGGCGTCAGCAACATCATGCTCGTTGTGGTCAAGGAGCGCACCCGGGAGATCGGCATCCAGCGCGCCCTGGGGGCAACACCCTCCCTGATTATCTCGCAGATCATCACCGAAGCTGTCGTTCTCACCACCTTCGCCGGATATTTCGGACTTTCGGTCGGCGTGGCGCTGCTGGAACTCATTAATTACCTGCTTGCTCAATCGGGCGCCAATACGGAAATGTTTGTCCATCCGGGAATCAATTTTCATGTGGCAGTCACTGCCCTGGCCATTCTCGTTGTTTCCGGGGCACTGGCAGGGTTTATTCCCGCCCGTCGGGCCATTTCCGTAAAACCTATTGATGCTTTGCGTTATGAATGATTGTTGCATGAAATATCCCTATACCTATGACTGTAAAAAATAAAATCAGGAAGATCCTCCGCATTGTGTTGCTGGTAATCATACTCGCCGTTTTTGCCTTGACGATCCTTTACCTTTACAATAAATCCCGTGAGAAACCGGTCGTTTTCCGGACCGAATCCCCCTTCATGACCACCATTATCAAGAAAACGGTGGCGACCGGATCTGTCATCCCCCGCAAAGAGATCGAGATCAAACCCCAGGTGTCGGGCATCGTGGAGGAACTTTTTGTCGAAGCCGGAAAGAAAGTGCGTACCGGCGATGTCATCGCCAGGATCCGCATCATCCCCGACCTGGTGAACCTGAACAATGCCGAATCGCGGCTGGAACGGGCCCGTATCTCGTACGACGACGCCAAGCAGAACTGGGACAGGAAAAACAAGCTGTTCAAACAGGGGGTGATTGCGGAAGCCGAATTTCAGCAGGCTGACATCACGTTCCGCACAGCCAGCCAGGAGGTGGATAACGCCGAATCAAACCTGGAACTGATCCGTGAGGGGGTAAACAAGAAATCAGGAAAAGTTACGAACACGCTGATCAAATCGACCATTGACGGGATGATCCTCGACGTCCCGGTAAAAGTGGGTACGAGCGTCATTGAGACCAACAACTTTAACGCCGGGACCACGATCTGTACCGTGGCCGACGTAGGCGACATGATTTTTGACGGCAAGGTCGACGAGACTGAAGTAGGCAAGATCCACCCGGGTATGGACCTGCTGCTTACCATCGGGGCCATCGAGAACGATACGTTCCGGGCCACTCTCAAGTACATTGCACCGAAGGGCGTGCTGGAAAACGGGGCTGTACAGTTTGAGATCAAGGCTGATGTGACGCTGAAGGAAAACCAGTTCATCCGCGCCGGCTACAGCGCCAATGCCGATATCGTATTACAAAAAGCCGACAAAGTTATGGCTGTCAAAGAGAGCCTGCTCCAGTTTGAAGGCGATTCCTCATTTGTGGAAGTGGAGACCGGTCCGCAGAAATTCGAGAAACGGTATGTTAAAACGGGTATTTCCGACGGGATCAACATCGAAGTTCTTTCCGGTGTCCAGGTTAAGGATAAGATCAAGGTCCCGGTGAACACCAGCCAGAAACCCTAGGATTCCCTTGGCACGCCTTCGTGCATCCTTCTTCGACTTTGTGATCCTCTCACCGCCACCGGTTATCC
>DAONFN010000329.1:0-4062 GCA_035403625.1 Bacteroidales bacterium | reverse complement strand
GACCCCGACAGGGTGGGGGGACCCCGACAGGGTGGGGGGACCCCGACAGGGTGGGGGGACCCCGACGGGGCCACCGCCCGTCCCTTGACTTCGCCCTGATAATTCCCTATCTTTGCTCCTCCCCCTGATTCCTGCAACCCTGATATCATTCTAAATATGAATCGTTTCCACACCCTTCTTTTCCTCCTGTTGACTTCAATATGGATATATTCACCCTTGATATCCACAGCCCAGGCAGCCGCCCCTCAGCAGGTAAATCCCACCCTCTACCCCCCACAGAATTTTGAAGGTCTTATGATCGAATGCATGGTTTACCTCCACTGGCAGAAACCCCAACAACCCGGCGGAACAACTCCCCCCGGACTGGTGGGCTATTACCTGTATCGCGACGGTATCCTTCGCCACTACTGCCCCAGTGGCGACAGCCTATCTTTTTATGATTATGAGTTTGCCCCCTATGGCACGACGTACATTTACACCCTGACAGCTAACTATGACCTTGCGTATTACGGAAATCCGGGACAGTTCGGGGAATCACCGGTAGCTGGACCTGTCAATATAACATCAAACTGCGATTTTATTTTACCGTTTTATGAACCCTGGGACCTTGGCACCTTTACCTATCAGGACTGGTCTTTCCTCCCTGCACAAGGCAATTGGCACGTGATTACATCCCAGGGCAATCCCTTTCCATCGGCCGCTTTCCAGGGATTACCAGCGACCCTGGGTTACGACTTTCTTCTCAGAAGCCTCCAGCTTCCCGGAAAAGAATGGGCTTGTGCAAGCATGTCATTCGATTTTGATGTAAAACTGAATGACCTTGCCGCCGGTGGAACGGAAAAACTGCTGGTACAGTATTTTCTCAACAACCAGTGGTTTACGGTATTGGAACTGACTAACAACGGATCGACTGATTGGATCCATTATTCATTTGATATCTCGGATATTGCCATGCAAACCAGCCGGATCGGGTTCCGTGCACAGGGTCAGAACAGCCAGAACATCGGATCATGGCTGATCGACAACATCCTGGTTCAACCCCATTGCTTTGGCCCGCAATCGTGCGGTTTCGTCCGCGAGTGGGATACCATCCATCTCTTCTGGCAGCCCCCGGCCTGCGACAGTGTGCAATATTGCTTCGGTTATAATCTTTACCGCACGACCGGAACAGGCCTTCCCCCATTTTCAAAGCTGAATGCGGCCCCGGTCACCTCAATAGAATATTCTGACGTGATACCCTCATCCGTAACATCCGGTGTGTTCGGTTACATCATTACTGCCTTGCAGAAGATCCCGAACACAGGGGAATTTCTCTGTGAAGCCCCCTGCGATACCCTGTATGTGGATTACCTTGCCGGGATGGCAGAAGGTAGACCGGGAGAATTGTCCATCTCCCCGAATCCTTCATCCGGATTTGTACGGGTGAAGAGCCCCGCACCCATGGACTGGTGTGAAATACGCGATATAACCGGTCGCAATGCACGGGCCTGTGCCGTTAAAAACCACAAGGAAATCACCCTTCCGGTGGCGGACCTGCCGGAAGGGCTTTATTTCATCCGGGTAACGTGCCGGGAGCGGCTGTTACAGGCTAAAGTGATGATCGGAAAGTAGTTACCCTATCTCTCTTCCAGCGGCGTGTAGCCCCTCGCGGGCTCAACCGTTTTGTAAGCGGGCCTGATGATGCGGCGACCGCTGATCATCTCCTCCAACCGGTGGGCACACCAGCCGCTGATACGTGAAATCGCGAAGAGCGGCGTATAGAGTTCCTTCGGGATCTTCAGGCACTCATAAACGAAACCGGAGTAGAAATCGACATTCGGGGAGATCAGCTTGTCCTTGCTGCCCTTGAATTCGTAGAAGATTTCCGGTCCGATCCGCTCGATGGCTTCGTAGAGCTCCATCTCTGCCTCCCTGCCCTTCTCGGCAGAAAGCAAGCGCGCCTTTTCCTTCAGCAGGATGGCGCGCGGGTCGGAAACAGTATACACCGCATGGCCGAACCCGTAGATCTTTCCCGAGTGGTCGTGGGCTTCTTTCCGCATGATCTTCCGCAGGTATTCGGCCACCTCGTCGTCGTTGGCCCAGTTCTTCACGTTGGCCTTGATGTTCTCCATCATCTCGATCACCTGTAGGTTGGCGCCGCCGTGCAAGGGTCCTTTCAGCGAGCCAATGGCCGCCACGATGGCCGAATAGGTATCGGTGCCGCTCGAACTGACCACGCGGGTGGTGAAGGTCGAATTGTTCCCCCCGCTGTGCTCGGCGTGGAGTACCAGCGAAAGGTCGAGCAGTTCGGCCTCCAGTGCTGTATAGTCGTTCCCCTTCAGCATGTAAAGGAAGTTGGCCGCCGTGCTTAGCTTTTTATCCGGGTACCTTACCGTGAGGGTGTCGTAATAAATAAGGTGGCGCATGGAGTGATAGGAGTACACGGCAATGGTGGGGATCTTGGCAATCAGGTTGATCGACTGCCTGACGATGTTCTCGATGGTCGTTTCATCGGCCTTTTCGTCGAGGGTGTAAAGCGCCAGGATCGACCGGGCCAGCATATTCATGATGTCCTTCCCCTTCATGGTCAGGATCATGTCGCGGTTGAAATTTTCCGGCAACGCCCGCATCTCGGCCAGCATATCGGAGAAATCGTCGAGTTCGGCTTTCTTCGGCAACCGGCCGAAAAGCAGCAGAAATACGGTCTCGTCAAACCCGGGACGACCGGCCGCCTGGCAGCCGTGCACCAGGTCGTTGATGTCCATCCCCCGGTAGATCAGTTTCCCGTCGATCGCCTGCAGCACGCCGTCGATCTTCTCGTATCCGACGACGCTACCCACGCGTGTCAGCCCGACAAGCACACCGGTATGGTCGGCATTCCGGAGTCCGCGCTTAACATCATATTGTTTGAAAAGACTTTCGTCGATGGTGCAGGAAGCTTCGGTCATTTTAGCCAGTTCCTGCAAAAAATCGGTATTTATCATGGGTTTCAGGATTAGAGGGTTTTCATGTAATTGAGTGCGCTGCCGGCACGGAACCAACGGATCTGCAGGTCGCTGTAACTGTGGCTGAGGCGGATCGTTTCGTGGGTTCCGTCGGCGTGCGTAAGGTTCATCTCCAGGGGCGAACCGGGTTTCATGGCCCCCAGCCCGGTAATGTCCAACAGGTCATCTTCCCGGATCCGGTCATAGTCGGCCGGGTCGGTGAAGGTTACGGCCAGCATGCCCTGCTTTTTCAGGTTGGTTTCGTGAATGCGGGCGAACGACTTTACCAGCACGGCCTTCACACCCAGGTGGCGGGGTTCCATCGCGGCGTGTTCGCGGGACGAGCCTTCCCCGTAATTTTCATCTCCTACGATGATGGTCGGGAGTTCTGCCGCCTTGCAGGCCCGGGCCACGTTGGAAACGGCCGCATATTCCCCGGTCGCGGGATTCTTCACCGTGTTGGTCTGCCCGTTGAAGGCGTTGACGGCTCCCATCAGCAGGTTGTCGGAAATATTGTCAAGATGCCCCCGGTATTTCAGCCACGGCCCTGCCATGGAGATGTGATCGGTGGTGCATTTCCCTTTGGCTTTGATCAGCAGCCGCATTCCGGTAAGATCTTTGCCGTCCCACGGGGCAAAGGCCTCCAGGGCCTGAAGCCGGTCGGACCCCGGACGGATGACCACCTCCACCGACGAACCGTTGGCAGGGGGCGCCAGGTAACCGGGGTCATCAACCAGGAACCCGCCCGAGGGCAACTCCTCCCCTTTCGGCTCATCGAGTTTCACCGGCTGGCCTGATCCGTTCAACAGGTTGTCTTTCAGGGGATTGAATGACAGCGTCCCCGCCAGTGTAAGGGCCGTCACGATTTCGGGGGAAGAGATGAAACTGTGCGTCCCGCCGAAACCATCGTTGCGTTTGGCAAAATTCCGGTTGAAGGAATTCAGGATCGAATTTTTCCGGTCGGGATTGTCGATGGTGCGCGACCACTGCCCGATGCAGGGTCCGCAGGCGTTGGCCATGATCACCCCGCCGATGCCGGCCAGATCGCCCAGCAGCCCGTCACGCTCGCAGGTTTGTCGGATCTGCTCCGATCCGGGGG
>DAONFN010000328.1:0-4082 GCA_035403625.1 Bacteroidales bacterium | reverse complement strand
ATGGCCGGCGATAAGCTGACGGATCCGATCCATCTCCACGATCCGGTCTTCACCGGGTAAAACCGGTCGCATTTCCTCTGCCGGCATCGGGGCCGGTTTGGGGGCCGGCTGGGAGGATGCCATCGTTACGGGGGGTGCCTGATGCCTCGATTTCAGATAGTTAATCAGGTCTTGCCGGGTGAGCCGGTCGCCTTTGCCTGTGCCTGTAATGCCATCGAGCTCGGCAAACGACACATTCTCCATGCGGGCGATGTTCCGGACCAGGGGTGAATAGAAGCGGGTTCCTGATGCGGTCTCCGGTTCCTCATGACCTGAAATTTCCGGGTCTGTTATTTTTTGATTATCAGGATGTTCAGTAGTTGGCTCAGGAGATGCTGCAACTGAATTCCCGGCCGGTTGATCTGCTTCCGATGCGGTTCCTTCCACCTCCAGAAGGGCGAACGCAGTACCTACCCCGACCACATCCCCTTCTTTATAGAGCTTTTTCACCAGCTTCCCCGAAAAAGGGGATGGGATTTCAGAATCCACCTTGTCTGTTGCAATCTCCACCAGGGGGTCTTCCTGCGTGATCATTGCCCCCTCCTCTATCAGCCATTTGGTGAGGGTAGCTTCAATTACACTTTCTCCCAGTTTGGGTACGACTATCTCGATCGTTTTCATAATGCCTCTCCTTGTTTATCAAGGTGCAAAGGTAACCAATTTTCTTATTCAGAATCATTCAAAATAATAGATATTGACCGCGTCCCAGCTTTCTGAATCCTTTAATCATTATATTCAGATCGTTGGTGATGCGGTAATCGCGGGCATAGAGGATATCGAGACGGCTGGCGGTTCCTTCGGGGATTTGCTGCTTCCCGAATGCGTCAAGAGGATTGAGAACCCCTTTTCTGATGCGCGGGAGCCGGCCGGTATCATGGTCGATCGTGGATGTAAACCCGATCCACGATTTCCATCCGACGATGACGGTGAAGATATTTCTGAGGAAAACTGCCGGTTTCGCAACGAAGAATGCCGTAACCGGAAAGGAGATCAGCAGGGCCAGGGAAGCGACCAGGTCGAACATGCGCTTGGCCCTGCGGTTGGTCCTTTTTACGATGGCATTGATATCGATTACGTAAAGGTCGCCCGATGTGTTGATCGAGTTGCTGCCGATGATCGACAGACTTTCCGGGGGGGCTATTTTGAAGTCGACCTGCATATCCTGCAGTTCCGACATCTGGTCGATGATCACCTGAGCGGGGACATCCTTTGAACAGAAAATAACCTCATTGATCCGGTGGATGGTGATGATTTCCCGGATCTGCCCAAGGTGACCGATAAATCCATTGGCATTGAGCCGGTGGTGATGGTAACTGACCAGTCCGGTGAAGGCAGGATTCATGCCGGTTTGCTGCAGAAGTTCCGAAACCCGTTCGGATTCATTTTTCTCTCCTACGATGACAAAGCGCTTGTGGTTCCCATTGTTCAGCCGATAACCTTTGATATCAAGGAGATGCAGTAGGAGGCGTGCAAGCAGCATGATCAGGGTCCCCCACACTGCACCTAGAATGATCAATGCGCGGGAGAACCGGTAGCTTTCGTTCAGGAGGGAATACCCGACAAGGATAATGAGTGTTCCGGCAGCCATACCCTGAATGATGCGCCGGAGCCGGACCGGCCGGTCATATCCTCCGGCCACATAAACGCAGGCAAGCCAGGTGGCGATGTAAATCGGCAAGACGTAATGGACGAACGCGTAAGGGTAATGACAGCCACCGGGAAAGATAAAGTGAGATTCCCAGTAATTCTTGATCAGCAGGATGCCGGCGAAGGTCATCAGGGCATCAGCCATCGGCATAATGATCCGGCCAAAGAAACGGTTAAAAATGGAGATAGCTGCCCGGAAGTAAATGGCAATGTTGATCATGGCGGAGAAGGCCCGGATGTTACCCCGGGAAAAATGCTTCCGCGCGAACACGATCATGGCATTGTAGAACATGAACACATAGTTCAGGCTCCCCTTTTTAGTGCTTTCCCCTTTGTAATGGATGATGCGGGTCCCGGGGAAATAGTAGTTACGAAACCCGCTCTGGGTGATGCGATAGCTCAGGTCGATATCTTCGCCATACATAAAGAAATCCTCATCCAGCAAGCCGATGCGATCGAAAACCGTTTTCCTGACCACCATGAACGCGCCGGAAAGGACATCGACGACATGGGTTTCGTCTTTGTCGAGATGTCCCAGGTGGTAACGGCTGAAAACCCTTGATTTCGGGAAAAGGGCTGAAAAACCAAAGACTTTGAAAAAGGCTACTGAAGGCAGAGGAAGCCCCCGCTTGCTTTCCGGAAGGAATTTTCCTTTACCGTCGAGCATCTTGACGCCCAGTCCGCCGGCATCCGGATGATTGTCCATGAAGGACACCACCTTGCTAAGCGTATCCTGCTCAACGATCGTATCGGGGTTGAGCAACAGGATATACTCTCCCGATGCACGGGTGATAGCCTGGTTATTGGCGGCTGAAAAGCCCCGGTTTTCTTTGTTTTCGATCAGGATAACATCGGGAAATTTATCCCTGACCATCCGCGACGAGCCATCCACTGAAGCATTATCGACCACGAATACCTCGGTGTCGAGCCCTCTGCAGGCATCCTGTACCGAATGCAGGCACTGTTCGAGGAAGTACCGCACGTTGTAGTTAACGATAACGATCGAAAGTTTCATGCTGGCTGCCCTCAATCGCCTGTAAAGGTAAAGGAATTCAACCGATTTTCCATCACAGCGCCCCCGCTTCGATCATCAGTACAATCTGCTCGATGGCCTGGTCGGACCCGCCGGGATCATAGCCCGTTTTAA
Organism: Bacteroidales bacterium; assembly: GCA_035403625.1. Lineage (GTDB taxonomy): Bacteria > Bacteroidota > Bacteroidia > Bacteroidales > FEN-979 > CAIVAT01. Next base: position 1,249 of record DAONFN010000328.1, on the reverse strand, counting down.
GGTCGTACCCGAAAATCCGCGCCAGCGTCTGCCATATAAAAGCAGTGAAACGGCCCCGAAGTTGTTGCACGATATCGTAGGTAGAGTTGCCTGTTTCACGGTAGATGAGTTTGATCAGTATCTTTCCCTGGGAAAATGTGAGGTCCTGGATCTCGTTGCCGAATTTATCCTGCAGCTCTTTCTCGGCCTTTTTCATGTATTGTTTCCGGGCTTTCTCACCGGGGATGGTATCGAGTACGTTGCGGTAATAGGTAAGTTGTTCGGCAGCTTTTTTGGCGTAGGGGTACACTTTCTTCACATTGTACACGAGCCTGTCCCATCGTGCGGCCGATTTCCGGTCGGCCGGAGGGGCGGGGGGAAAGATGACCACCGCTCGCAAATCGACCGCCGCCAGTGTATCCCCTTCAATAATTGCTGTGGACGGAGCCGCACTGGTGGTGTCCTGTGCCACTGCAGGCAACGAAGTTGTGATCAGGATGACGAGGATGAGTACAACGTGACGCATCGGTTTCCCGGTAAGTGGTTCTTATCGGATAACGTTAAGATTCCGGGTTTGGTATTGAATCAGGCGACCCGCAGCCGGGCCATGCTGGTGGTTTTGAATTTTTCTTCGACGTACGCGGCAGTTACTTTGAACGACTTTGTATTTGTCTTGGAAGGCAGCTCAAACATCGCGTCATTCATGATCTCTTCTAGAATCGAACGCAGTCCCCTGGCTCCGAGTTTGAACTCAACCGCTTTCCCGACAATGAAATCCAGTGCAGGATCGTCGAAGGTGAGACGGATATTGTCCATTTCAAACAGCCGGATGTATTGTTTAACCAGGGAGTTCTTAGGCTCAGTCAGGATCCGGCGCAAGGTGGCACTATCGAGCGTGTGCATGAAGGTCACGACCGGTAACCGGCCGACCAGTTCCGGTATCAGTCCGAACGAACGGAGATCGAGGGGAGTGATGTACTGAAGGAGATTGTCCTTGTCGATATATTCGTGTTTTTGCTCCGATTTGTACCCGATCTTGTTGGTTTGAAGTCTGTTGGCGATTTTCTTCTCGATCCCGTCGAAAGCGCCTCCTGTAATGAAGAGGATGTTCTGGGTATTCACCTGGATCATCTTCTGTTCGGGGTGCTTACGCCCACCTTGCGGAGGAACGTTGATAACGGCTCCTTCCAGCATTTTAAGGAGGGCCTGTTGCACGCCTTCGCCGCTGACATCGCGGGTGATCGAAGGGTTATCGCCTTTTCGCGCGATC
>DAONFN010000327.1:0-4084 GCA_035403625.1 Bacteroidales bacterium | reverse complement strand
TCGCCCTGTACTGGATCGTGAACCAGTTCGGTGTCGACGCCAACGCCGCCTACAGCGCCGCCGGCCGAATCGACACCTTTGCCTCGATGCCGGCGATGAGCTTCGCCATGGCCCTCTCCACCTTTGTCGGCCAGAATATCGGGGCCGACCGCCCCGACCGCGTGAAGAAAGGGTTGCGCGACACGCTCCTGATGAGCATCGGGACCTCAATCGTACTTTCTACCATCATTGTCATCTTCAGCCGGCCCCTGATGAAAATGTTCGTTTCCGACCCAACCGTGATCGCCATCGGAAGCGAGTACCTGCAGATCATCGGGTTCACCTATGTATTGTTCTCGGTGATGTTCACGATCAACGGGTTGTTGCGCGGCGCAGGCGATACGCTGATCCCCATGTTCATCAGCCTTTTCTCCCTATGGATCATCCGTATCCCCGTCGCCTGGTTCCTTTCGCACCGTACCGGTCTGGGATTGAGCGGCGTGTGGTGGGCGATCCCGCTGGGTTGGATGTCGGGCGTGGTATTTTATTATGCTTATTACCGTACCGGAAACTGGAAAAAGAAATCGGTGCTGCGCAGCCAGGTGACCAAATCATGAAGGAGAAAGTCAAGCAGATATCCAAGAATACGCTCATTTACGGGTTGGGGAACACACTCAACAAGTTCATGGGCATCTTTCTCATCCCGATGTATGCGGCCTATATCCCGATCGGGCAGTTCGGTGTGCTGGCTGTTTTTGAAATGGCGATCCTATTCCTGGTCAACCTTATCCCCCTAGGCATTCCTCAGGGACATGAGCGGTACTTTTTCAGGGAAAAGGAGAAAGGGGAGTACGGAACGTTCCTCTTTTCCCTTGTCACAGCCCACCTGGTCGTCTCCTTCGTGATTATCTCCCTTTTCATCGCCTTCCGGGAACCACTTGCCTTTGCAGTCAGCGGGAATGCCTCCAACGGCCGGGTAATGGCGCTGGTGTGCATTTCCCTGTTCTTTGAAGCGAACAACCTGATCCCGCTTCACCAGTTGCAATACGAAAATAAGCCGCTGCAGTACACGTCGCAAAACCTGATGAAACTGGTAGTGAGCCTGGGCGTAACCCTTTACCTGGTGATCCGGCTGCGGTACGGGATCGAGGGGGTATTCCTTGGCCGGATCTGCGGTTCGGGGATGCTGTTTGTTTGGCAGATGGCCGGTAACGTCCTGCCTAAGGTGAACTGGACCTTCCGTTGGGAAAAAGTGAAGCAAGCGGTCGCCTACGGCTTTCCCATGATCCTGGGGAATCTAGGGTTCCTGCTTTTCCTGATGAGCGACCGCTACCTGGTCAATATGGTTCTTGGCAATGACGATGTGGGGAAATACTCGTTCGGTTACCGCATGGCCAGCATCGTCCTGGTTTTCACGCAAGCGGTGACGGTGAGCTACCTTCCGACCCTTTTCGGCCAGGAAAAGGAGAAGGACAACCGACGGTACTACACCAAGATGCTGACATACTATGCCTTTATCACCTCCTGGCTGATTCTCGGGTTCCTCTTCTTTTACAAGATTCCTCTCTGGCCGCTGGTGAAGAACCGCGAATACTGGGACGGCCTGGCAGTGGTACCCGTGCTTTGCTATTCCTTCATTGTTCAGGGGATGATCTTTTTCACGGTGGCCGGGGTGTACCTGACCAATAACAACCGTTTTGTCGTTCTTCCCAACTTCGCGATCGCGGCGGTGAATATACTCCTGAACCTCCTGCTATTGCCGAAGTTCGGGATCATGGTAGCCGCGGTGGCCACCCTCGTCTCCCATGCGATGCTGGTGGGCACCAACTCTTATTTTTCTAGGCGTTTCTATGGTATTCGATTCGAATGGACGAAGGTCCTTTCCGCCCTTGGCATTTCCGCGGTATTGTTGGTCGCGGGCAACCTTTTCGATCCGTTCGGCAATGCGATTAAGTTGCTGGTCAGACTGGCACTTCTCGCAATGTTCCCGCTGATCCTCTATTTCTTGGGTTTTTTCGAGGCCATCGAATTGAAAACGATCCGCGATATAACCATCGGCCGATTCCGGTCAAAAAAGCAAATGCCGTGAATGCCGACCTCTCCACCGGGGCTGAAAAGCCACTGCTGAAAGTGTGGTTCACCGACTTTTGGCTGGGTTTCGATCCGCAGAAGAACTTCTTCATGACGGTGCTTTCGAAATTTTACCGGGTGGAACTCGATCGCGAGCATCCCGATGTGCTCTTCTATTCTTATCGAGGCAAGGATTTTTATCGATACCGATGCCCGCGGATCTATTTTACAGGTGAGAACATACGTCCGAAGCTGTTCGAATGCGATTTTGCCCTTTCCTTCGACTATTCATCTTCGCTCCGGAATTTCCGGCTCCCGCTGTATGTCATACGCCCCGGCGTTGAATCCCTGGTCATGCCGAAAGATGTGGACCGGATCATGCAGGAGAAGACCCGGTTCTGCTCGTTTGTCATTTCAAACCGGTTTTCCCCCCGGAGGATCAACTTTTTCAAGAAACTTTCGCGTTACAAACCGGTTGATTCGGGCGGGCGGTACCTCAACAACGTCGGCGGACCGGTGGACGATAAATTTGCATTTCTGCGTTCCTGCAAATTCAACATCGCCTTCGAGAACACCTCGTATCCGGGTTACACCACCGAAAAGATCGCCGATCCGATGGTGGTCGGCTCCATTCCTATTTACTGGGGAAATCCCCTGGTAGACAGGGATTTCAACACCCGATCGTTCATCAATTGGCATGACTACGGTTCCGACGAGGCCGTGATCGAACGGATCATTCAGATCGACCGTGATCCGGATGAGTACCGCAAGATCCTCTCTGAACCCTGGTTACCGGAAAATCGGTTCACTGAGTTCTGTGACCCGGACCGGGTGGAGGAGCATATCCGTTCACTGGTGGTAGAGGCGCAGGCGGTCAACCCGGTGGGAAACGATGCCGGAAAACGGTTGCTGTCGTACATCTATTCTTTCTATATTCGCCCGGCAGGAGCCCTGGCCGTAAAGGCAAGGAAGAGAATGCTGGGTTTTTAACCGGAGGAAGGATGAGGATCGGGTTTATTGTCGATAACGAATTCAACCACGACCCGCGCGTGGGGAACGAGGCCAAAGCCGTTCAGCGTGCCGGCCACGAGGTGCGGGTGCTCTGTCTCAATTACGGGAAGTACCGCAACCGGGAAATAGTTGGCGGCATTGAGGTGACCCGGATCCCGATCCGCTTGAAATGGAAAAACATCCTGTTCGGATTTACCAACACCCTGCCGGTTTATCACGCTTTCTGGGCCCGGCATATCACCCGTTTTATCCGCCGGGAAAGGCTGGACGCAATCCACGTGGCCGACTTGTACATGGCCCGCAGCGGCTACCTGGCCAAAAAGCGGACGGGGGTAAAGCTGATCGTCGACCTGAAGGAAAACTACCCGGCCGCGGTGGTGAATTACGAATGGACGAAATCGCCCCTCAAGCGACTGATCGCCCGACCTCTCCGGTGGAGAAAACTGGAACCTGCCTACCTGGGATACGCCGACCGGATCGTGACCATGTGCGACGTGCTGAAGGAGGTGCTGGTGAAACGCTATTCCTGGCTCGATCCGGTCCGGATATATACGTATATGAATGTCCCCGTCACGGAGTTCTTACTGGCTCAGCCGATCCGGGAGGTGATCCCGCAGGCGCCGGGTTTTTACACGGTGATCTATTTCGGGGGCATTGCGATCCGCCGGGGGATCCTGACCGTGATCGCGGCCATGGAGTCGTTGCGGGCGATGGGGGAGAAGGTTCGCTTCCTGGCGGTCGGACCGGTCGATACACCCGAAAAAGCGCTGTTCGCCCGGTACCTGGAGCATCCGGGTACCACGATTGCATCATCTGGGTTCCCTGGATCACCCTCGACGAGTTGCCTTCCTACATTTGCGCCGCGGATGCAGGGCTTTCCCCGATCCTGAAAAGCGAGCAACACGATACGACTGTTGCCAACAAGATGTTCCAGTACAGCCTTTTCGGAAAGCCTATCCTGGTGTCTGACTGCGAGCCGCAGGTGCGGATCATCCGGGCCGATAAAAGCGGGCTCGTCCACCGC
>DAONFN010000326.1:0-4089 GCA_035403625.1 Bacteroidales bacterium | reverse complement strand
ACCGATCTTTCCGTTTGTTTCCAGGTATCCCTATGCACCCTTGTAGTCGCCGTCGCCCTCGAAATGCAGCACCATAGAGGCCCATTCGTTCATGGCCTGACGTGTCTTCTCGAAATTGACTTTGTAGGTGCCATCCGAACCACGCTCAAAGGCACCTTTCGAGGCAAAATAGTTGAAACACATCATGTTGGCTTTGCCGTGCGCACTGGCTGCCCCGAACCTGACCGAGCGGATCAGTCCGGCCATGTAGGTCACAAAGCAATCTTCCGCCGTAATCCCGGTGACTTCACCTTTTTCGATGAGCTGGGTAGCCATGAAAAGTCCGAGAATATCCGCCTTTGCTTCTTCGAAGGAACTGTACTTCTCCTTCAGCGCTTCCCGCACGTTCCCCTTGCCGGTGATCGTATTCTTGATCCCCAGTCCGTGGGCAACTTCGTGGAACATGACATTGGAAAAGAACGCGTCGAATTTTATCTGCGACTGCTGAGAAGGATCGATCAGTACTTTTGAAATGGGGACCAAGATGTTATCGAACTTGGCGCGCATGGCATTCTTCAACTGGAGCCTGCGCGAGCCTTTGGCCATCTGGACCTTTTCGTCGTTGGGCAGGTTGATGGCGATCGTCTTGCTGCCGGCGTTGGAGTGTCCCGAAACATAGATGATGTCATAAGCATTGAGATCGGAGTCGGTGCCGGGCTTTTCCTTCTTGTACTTGTCCTCCACGGGAAGTTTGGCTTGTAGCTCCGGGAGGAATTTTGCGAATTTCGCCAGTTTCTGGCTCCACTCCTTGTCTTTGACCAGCAACGCGCTTTCAAACGCCGTCTTGTAGCCGAAAAGTTCATCCTCGTAATTCTCAATGGGCCCGACCACAAAATCGATGGTGTTGTCTTTCATATCCATCCAGGCCATGTCGCTGGCGAAATAGTCGTCGGTCACCAGCGCCTTTGCCCGGAGAGTCAGGTATTTTTTCAACCCGGCATCATCCGCCAGCCCGGCTGCCTGCTCCAGGAGTTGGGACGCTTTCCGGAGTTTTTCTCCATAAGCCTCGCTGAACATCACGTTCTGCAAACTGCCGCCGGCCTTCCGCCGGATGACCGAATACTGGCTTGTTTTTGCTTTATCGTTCCATTTCTCGAACTCCTCCTTGGTCATGTCGGATGGATAAAGATTGGCCCCGGCAGGTTTTGCACCGAACCCGGGAATGAAGGGTGCGTTTCCGTTGAGACGTTCCCACGGACCGTAATTGATACCGGCAAATACCCGGGCCAGCGAATCCTTGATGGTATCCAGGAATGCGTGTTTGTCGCCGATCACCTGCTCCCAGTAAAGATCATCCATGATCTTCGCGGCGTCGATCAGTACCGGTATCATCTCCTTTTCTTTGGCGGTGAGCCCGGAGAGATCGGTGGTGAGCTTCACCACAACAAACTCGCCGATTTTTGCACGGAGAACGGAATCCTCGCGGCTTTCGGCTTTTGCCGACGTCGCGGCCTGCCGGTTGCAGGACAGGAAGATGATGGCGGAGGCGGCTGCCGTGACCATCATCAGCATCATCATTTTCTTCATTTTTCGTGATCATTTGTTTCCCTGCGAAAGTAACAAAAACGATGGTTCATATTTCATTTTTTATACACTTGATTTGTGTGAAAAAAAGCCCTAAGTTTGTGAAAACATTTTCCTTACCTAATTAATCCGTCAAACCATGAACAACCTTCTCATTCTGATTATTGCCGGCGGGGTTTTCCTGCTGTTCTTTTCCGGGATAAGGATCGTCCGGCCCACTCACCGCGGACTCGTCGAACGATTTGGAAAGTACAGACGGTTCGCCGGACCGGGTTTTCATTGGATCATCCCGGTGGCCGACCAGATGTATCAGATCAACATTACAGAGAAAATGATCAATGCCGAACCTCAGGAGATCATTACGAACGATAATCTGAATGCCAAAGTGGACGCTCAGGTCTATTTCAAGATCAATAACGATGAGAATAGCGTGAAGAATTCCCAGTACAATGTCAACAGCATTGAATATCAGATCGTGAACCTGGCCCGGACCACCCTCCGAAATATCATAGGGACCATGACCCTGAAGTCGGCCAACAGCGAGAGAGGGAAGATCAATAAAGAATTACACGGCACTCTGCTGGAGGAAACCCGGAGTTGGGGTATCCAGATCGTCCGTACTGAGTTAAAGGAGATCGATCCTCCGAAAGACGTGCAGGAAACGATGAACAAGATCGTGAAGGCCGAGAATGAGAAAATCGCGGCCATCGACTTTGCCACTGCGCTCGAGACGAAGGCCGACGGTGAGAAACGGGCGGAGATCCGGCGTGCAGAAGGGATCAGACAGGCACAGATCCTGAAAGCAGAGGGTGAGGCTCAGGCAATCGCCCTGGTCAATGAGGCGGCAGAGAAGTATTTTATCGGGAATGCGCAAATCCTTAGAAAAATCCAGGCTCTTGAGACTTCACTCCGGGAGAATGCAAAAATTGTGGTTCCTGCCGGTTCTGATCTTGTGAACGTTTTAGGCGAAATGGCAGGTGTTATCCCTATAAACAAGAATCAGACACCGGGTGTGTAAGCAAATAAGGTTGACCTTATGATCGGGCAGCCGGGACTTAAACCTTGGAAGGTTTCTATTTTTATTGAAGGCAGTGTGAAATTGCGGGTTTTTTGTACTTTTGACAAACAACCGGTAATAACTTTCGGAATGAAACAGCGGTGGACTTCCAATTCCAACAATTCGGCCAATCAGATGTTTAAGTGCAGATACCGCGGTTTGCCGAAGGTACTGATCCTGGTGTTCATTTGCCTGTTGTTTTCCGTCCCGGGACATCCTGCTTTCCTCGAAAGACCTGTTCCGGTGTCCGATGCCGCTACCGGCAAAAATACCGGGGATACCCTCAAAAAACTGGGACAGCTTATTGAGAAAAACAAGGGCAGCAACGCCCCGGAGGCGATCCGGTATGCCCGGATAGCAATGGCCTGCGCACAAAAATCTCCATCATTCGCCGATCGGGTCGATGCCTACAAATGGATGGGGAAAGCCTACATGCAGAACCAGAAGGACTCCAGTTACTATTATTACAACCGCGCCCTCCACCTGGCCGACAGTTGCAAAATGGTAACCCAGAAAATACATGTATTTTACAACCTGGCAACGCTGTCCAGTTCCTCCTCCAACTTCAAATCGGCCCTGGCCCTGCTCGATTCTTCGGCCCGGCTCGCGGAGAGGGTAGGGGATCCCGAGGGGATTACAAATGCCTACAATGAAATGGGCAACATCAGTTACCGCCTCCACGATTATGAGCATGCACGCAAGATGTATGAATCGGCACTGAAGATCGCCCGCAAGGATACCCTTTATATGCAGATGGGGGTTGCCATTGCCAACCTGGCCCGCAAACCTTTCGAATCGGATGTAAAAAAGTCGATCGCCCTGCAGAAGGAAGCGGTTTCTTACATGAGCCGGATCAGCGGAACGGAAGAACAAATGGCGATCGTTTTCCTCAACATGGGGACCCAGAACACCAACCCTGATTCAGCCCTCTATTATTATAAGGCTGCGCTGAACCTGGGAATCCAGGCCAACCTTCCCAAGGTACTTTTCGGAGCTTATAATAATATGGCCTACAGTTATCTTGATAAAAAAGATGTGGGCCGTGCGGAAACATGCCTGAAGGATCAGGCTATTCCCAGGGCGCAGGAACTCAAAGACTACGACTGGCTTTCCTCGCTCTATGATACCTATGCCGATGTATGTGTCGAAAAGGGCGATTTTAAAAAGGCCCTGGAGTTGCAAAAACTGGCAATGAAGACGAGGGACATCGATAATCGTCAGAAAGGTGCTGATCAGGTTAGATTACTGGCCGCCCAACTCGACCTGAAAAACAAGGAGCTGATCATCCAGAACGAGGAGAAGGAATTACTTCTCCAGGCCAACCGGCTTCAGCAGACAGAACTCTGGTTGGCCATTGCCCTGTTGCTCGTAGTGGGATCCATACTCACGACCCTGATCCTCCAGCAACGGAACCGGGCGCGGTTCGTACGTGAGCAGATCAATTCGGCCCGGCGGATATTGGAAATGGA
>DAONFN010000325.1:1879-4103 GCA_035403625.1 Bacteroidales bacterium | reverse complement strand
CGGGTCTCATTGGAGATCTCAATCCGGGCCGACCGTTCAAAGGGCATCGGGAAATAACATACATATCCTCCGCTGGTCATGCCGAGGTACTGAGTGGAATAGGGCACATAATTCCATCCGCAGCCGAAAAAATCGCCAACCGGAACCTCGACCGAGGGTCGTTCTTCATTATCCCAGAAAATCCTCAGTACGAGCCGGCGGAGGAAATAGGGGTCACGAGAATCGATGGCAAACCATATTCTGACGATCATCCCGGGCCCATCGGCATACAGGATGGTCTTTTTCCTTCCGGGGGCAAGAGTGATCCTGTCTTTGTTTCCGCCGGTGGAATCTGAACTCGATACCTGGATCAGCTTACTCTGCTTCAGGTAGGGTAGTGACCCGGGGGAAACCAGGTACTGGATGTCGGTTCGGTAGCCGGTATTGCAGGACCAGGTAATGGCCAGCAGTAATATCATCGCCGCCGGAATGATGCTGGAGAGTCTCATGCGATCCATTTCACCCTGCAAAGGTACGCTATTTCCGGTTTTCATCCATCAGCAGCCGCGCAATGATGGAATCCCAGATGTAGTTGGAGGGACAATTCAGGTTTTCGTTGTCAGGACTGTACGACTCCCAGAAATTGTGGTTCTTTGACAACTGAAGGGTGACGGCACTGACCATTTTACCGGCGAGCCGGGAAGCCACATCGTGATAGCCGTACCTGCGTAAACCGTCGTAAACCATATAATCCCAGAGCATCCACACCGGTCCGTTCCATTTGCAACAATAATCCACATTCGGATTATACCAGGGATCATCCGCCGACAGGGTGGGAACCCCGTATGGCCTCCAGAAACGGGTAGTGTCGGTCAACGCCTTCGCCAGCCGGTCGGCACGATCCCTGGGAGCGGCTTCCGCCCAGAGAGTCAGGAACGCGATGATCTCCTGCCTTTTCAGGTCTCGCGTCATGAACCGAAACGAGTGATCTTTCCGGTCGACGGAATAGTAGAACCCGGTTTCTTCATCCCACATGCGTTCGTTGACGAGCCCGGAGGTCTTTTCAGCCAGGGCTTTCCACTTTTCCGATTCGTCGGGTTTTCCCAGCAACGTCGCCATCTCCGCCAGGCTGCGGGCCTCTTTGATGAACATCAGGGTCAGGTCGAGACACTCCAGTTCATCCGAGATATCCTCCTTGTCCACATCCAGGTATCGTTCGGCTGAAACCTGGAAAACCGCATTGTACCAATCTCTTACATTCTCAATGATCCCGTAGGGCCCCCATTCGAAGGTTCCGTCACCATCCGTGTCCCTGTTCTTCTGCAGCCATTCCAGGTAGCGGCAGCCACTCGCATAGGCATCCGCAAGAAATTGCTTGTCCTTCCCTGCTTTGTACACCTCCAGATTGATCCAGCTGAAGAACGGGGCGGAGGTCGTCGACATTCCCTTATGCGGATAGTCCTGCATTCCCCTCGGGCCATGACGGTAAGCGATCAGCCCGTCTTCCCGCTGTTGCTCCATGTAAACCCGCTGCGAACCTTCCGCGGAATTCGGGTCCATCCAGGCATAGGCCAGCATGCTCAGCGACTCGTGCAGTACCTGGTGCACGTGGCCCCATCCCCATATAGGGTTTCTGGAAAATGCATAGGAATTGTACCGGGTTTTCCCGGCAGGAGGGTACATGCAACCCCGCACCAGGTTAAAAGCGCCCAGGTAAACCATCTTTTGCGCGGGATCCCTGAACCGGATCTTCGGGATTTTCGAGAAAAGGATGAGATTGTCTTCGTAATAGCTCCGGAGCATGAAATTCCGGATTGAATCCACGGCCCGCATGAGTTTCCGATCATCCGACTTCCGATCCTGACATCCCCTCAGATACCGTACATTCACGGTCTCGCCCGGCTTCAACCTTTTTTTATAATGAAGTGCTATAAAGTCAACAAAACCATTATTTTTCATATTGAGCGAGTCCACTCTTCTTCCACTATAAAAATCCGTCTTGATGATGTTGTAGAAGTCCTCCATGGTACCGGAGTAAGCACCATGAGAAAAGGCGTCTTTATTCAGGGAGAAGAAATCAGTGACATGGGTCGGGTACCCGTATTCGGTCTTTAAACTGCTGATCAGCCGGTAAGGACTTTCGTATCTCCTGGTTATATATCCGCGGGCACTTGAATCGTACCCGTCAACCTGAAGCGAATCATCGCCGGTTTCCAGCACGGGATATAATGCCAGTTCATGCGGA
>DAONFN010000325.1:0-1869 GCA_035403625.1 Bacteroidales bacterium | reverse complement strand
CCAGGTCGACCATAGCAATCGAGGAACTATATACAAAAAATGTCTCTTTCACCTTAATTCCCCTGAATGGCTCATAATCCAGGATAGCCATATCGGGAAACGAATACCTGACCACCGGTTTCACAAGGTATTCACCGATCCTGGGAATGACAACGTCATCCACTTTCCAGATGCAGAACATACGACCTGCATGGTCGGACGAATAGGTGACAGGCATACAATCGGAATAGTAGTCCATTTTGTAAGCTTTATCACCGTAGAGCTGCGACCGGGACATCGCGGCCGCATAGGTGGTATAGAGCGGATCGGTAGCCCCCGCCGCCATTTTGACATAATCCTCCACCGCGCGGAAATCCTGTGTCCAGGCCGGGATAACCAGGAAAAAACCTGTAATGAGTGTCAAGATGCTCTTCATGAAATGCCGGATTAAGTTATTCCCGGGATGAAAGTACTCCTTTTTTCGCCATCTTTGCATCCCTGAATTTTCTAAACCTAAAATTGTAACCATATGGCATTATTGCATTTAGTTGAAAAAGAACAGTCTACCGGCAGGGTGGCTGAGATCTACGAAACCATGACCCAGGCAATGGGATTCGTACCCAATGCTTTCAAACTCTACAGCTCAAGCCCCTTCCTTCTCGAACAGCAATTCCGCAACCTTGGGTATTATATGCGCCACGAGAAACTGGGTGGTAAACTATTGGCATTCATTCGGTTGCTTGTTTCTGACCAGGAAACATGCGCCTATTGCGTAGGCGTGAATACCGGCATCCTTTTCCAGTATGGTGTTCTGCCGGAAGCAATCGAGGCCATCAGAAAGGATCCATCCTCGGCGCCTCTGGAAGAAAAAGAACTTGGCATGCTCCTGTTTGTCCTGAAACTGACGAAAAACTCGAACTCCATTGAAGCCGGCGATGTTGACCAACTCAGGAAACTGGGATGGAGCGACCAGGAGATCCTCGAAGGTTCTTTCCACGGTGCATCGCAGGTTGCGTCTGATAAGCTGCTGAACGGTTTTAAAATCCAGCTCGACAGGTAGGCACCCCGTCGATCAGGAACCGGGCCGCCAGCCCGGCCCAGATGTAGGCCCGGTTCCACCCTGCCTGGCGATCGTCGGCACTGTAGAACTCCCAGAACGTGTGATCGTTCTTTAAATGGTAGATCACATTGTCGAGTACACGACACGATAGCTGTCCGGCTTCCGTATAATATCCGTTATCCACCAACCCCCTGTAAAGCAGGTATTCCCACTGAACCCACACCGGCCCGTTCCAGTAACCGATCGGGCAGTAGTAGGAATCAGCGGCTGAAAGCGAAGGAACGCCGTAGGGTCGCCAGAACTCATTGGTATCCAACAGGACGGCGACAAGATGCCTGCTTTGCTCCCGGTCGGCTACCCCGGCCCAAAGCGGAAGGAAACCAATGATCTCCTTGATCTTCAGGTCACCGGAATTCCGGTAGGTAAAAGATTGATCGTTTCGGTTAACGTTGTAGTAAAATCCCGTCTCCGGATCCCATAATGTCTTATTGATCAAGGCACTTCGTGTCGATGCATCCTCCTTCCACCGGGTTGATTCACTTGACAACCCCAGTTCCTCCGCCATCGCGGCCAGCGATTTCGCCTCCTGCACCAGCATGGCATTGACATCCGGACCCTCAAAATTCGATGCCCAACCCACTTTATCCCAAACCGCCACCCGGGCGTCACGCACCGACTCCAGCTCGGCATGCGCCCCCCATTCACACAGCCCATTGGCATTGGAATCGCGGTTGGCCACAAAATACCGGTAAAATCTACCGCCGGAACGGTATGCTTCCGCCAGGAATTTTCGGTCATGGGTTACCTTGTAAATCTCATAGTTGACATAG
>DAONFN010000324.1:0-4103 GCA_035403625.1 Bacteroidales bacterium | reverse complement strand
GTTACGGATGTGCCTTGTGCAGGGCTGTTGATTTGTACCGTAGGAGGCTGCAGTTCCATCGCCGAGGCGGCCATGAGGATGCCGCAGTAGCCGTGAGGATGCTGGGTTCCGGATGCGGCAGGGCAGCTGACCGGCGTAAGGGCAAGGTATGCAGCCGTGTTGTTCAGCACGCCGGTGGCAGGACAAAAGGAGGTAATCTGAGGTTTCCCGTCGGTGTAGGTTGCGATCTGGTTCTGCATTCCTGTCCAGCCATTCTGACAAACCGTTTGATAAGCAGCGGTGCTGAGCCATCCGTTATCCATCCCTTTTTTCAACGCATAGACGAACATCCCGCTGCCGGACGTCTCCAGCCAGTTTCCCGCTGTAGCCGCTTTATCCACCACTTGATACCACAGGCCCGACGAGACATCCTGCCGGGCCGCCACACCGGCCGACATGCGCTGGAAAAGCTCCAGCAGCGCAGGATAATCACTGTGCGAGGCGGGAAGATATTCAAGAACATCGGCCAGGGCCATCATGTACCAACCCGTTCCGCGGGACCAGACATCGGTTGAGGCACCTGTGGCGGGGTCAGCCCAGGTTTTGGTCCGGGTGTAATCCCAGGCGTGTTTCGGAAGGTTGGCCGGAGATGCCATCACCTTGCTCCCCAGCAGCAGCATCTGGAACGCAGCTATATCGAAAAGAGAAGGATCGTTCAGGATATAGGCACATTTGGCGAGGAAGGGATGAAGCATATACATCCCGTCAACCATCATAATATTGTCGTAATTACCGTCATTCTTATGCCAATAGCCACCGTCGGGCGTTTTATTGAAATTCAACGGGCTGGTTGAAAGAAGGTAGTTTTTAATATTGACCGCTGCTGTCCTGTATTTTACCAAGCCTGTTTGCTCGTAGAGAAAAAGGCAAAGAATTCCGGGCTGGATTTTATCCACTGTAGTTCCCAGTCCTGTGACATTGCCTGAGGCATCCACATAGGCATCTACATAGGCCTGGATATAATTTAGGTATTCGACTTTCCTCGTTCTAAGATAGACTTTCTCTATTCCGTGCAGGATGATGCCGTTGGAATATTCCCACCCCTTGCCGGTCATGGCATTGATGGTGGGTTGGTAGCGGGAAAGAATGGCATCGGAGAACCTGACTGCCCAGGTATTTTCTGCCTGGCCATATCCTGTAACGGACATTGATAACAAGGAAATAGCTGTACAAAGTGTGCGAAATATCCTGAATGACATATTGTTGCGAATATGATTATGGCGTCAAAGAAAACCAATGCAATATTCAGAAATTATATTGTTTCAAAAGACGAAATGCAGGATTTATCTATATTCATGAAAAGTTTTATAAATAGCAGTAAATGAGTGGAAAAACGGTCTGGTTTTCCGGCCGTCCGCATTATGTCCGCCCAGAAATAATGGATTGGTTTTACTAAAGTTATATTAATCGGCGGATATTATTCAACTTTGCACCCCTGAAATACAAGAGGGTTTTCATTTACCTGCTTTTTTAATCCGGAGCAATTGAGATAAATACTTGGTATTCAATGATATTCCGGACTCAGATCCATGCGTTACTTATGGGATACTGGGTCCGGGAATGTATTATGCAAACAACTAGAACAAAGACTAATGAAAAGATTATCTACCTGGATTTCAATCCTTCTGTTGGTGACAGAAGTACTCATCGATGTAATTCCTGTCCACGCAGAGGGAAGTAAAGACCTTTATCCGGCCGGGGCCAGCGGAAGGCGGGCTTACCTGCTGAGCCGGAATATCGGAACAACACCAGCTACCTTCGATCCGTTTCCAGCTCCCGGAACCATGCGGGTTTATGTGGTTACCGGCGACACAATCTATGTCGGATCCAGCATGCAGGGAAAAAATTACGGAACCGGGTCGGTGACAGGAACCATCAATCTCAGGGCTCCCAACGGGAATACCTATACCTCGGGAACCAGTACCACTGTCGGCCTGATCGCCAACCGTACCGAAGAGCTCAACGGGCCGGACCGGGGCAGCATGACAGCTGGGTACACCCCGTTTTACCGGGTTGTCGCCGCTGCGGAAGCGGGTATCTGGGAAGTCGACTTTGTTTCGATGGAAGCGACGGGTTCCAGCGGGACAAACCTGCCTCAGCATGCCTGTCCTACGTCAGGTGATCACCTGTTTGACAATGATTTTGCAGCCACATACAGCTGGACGGGAACCGGGACGACGGGTCAGCCCGTGGCGTCGGGGAGTGCCGCACTCATCCTTGCCTGGGACATCTCGGTGGGGAGCACAGTCACTTCCGGCCAATTAAAGACCGGGCGTGTCTATCAGAATGTCGTAGGCCTGACACTGCCGAACAACTATCCTCCCTCGGGCGGCTTTTATGGGAAGTATTATATTCTCACCAACGACGGTTACGCTTACCGGGTAAATTCCAATGGCCTGAATGGGGCCTCCTGGAACTTTTTCAGCAATAATAAAGGAGTTGTCACCGGAGGTACCCTGACCAATGCCGGATACGCAGGGGGTACGCCGACATTTAAAAGCCAAAATTCTGTCGGATCTACCAGTCAGAATACGTTCGATCCGAGATATGCAGATGCCACCAATGATTTTACGCATAAGTTGTTTTACAACAAGCCAGCGTCCGATCTGCCGGCCACAGCACCCATACGGTATTACGGAGGATCGGCGACGACCACCTGGCTGAAAACAACGGTTGTAAACCCAGTAGTCAGCAATCTGACGATCACCGGTGCCGAAGCCGGCCTGGCCAATGTGGTCGGTCCCGATGGCGCCTATATCAACTTTACTTCCAATGTTGCCGGGAGTTTTACCCTCAATGTGGATGTCAACAACAACGGATCTTATGCCGATGCCGTGGACCGCACTTTTACCGGCGTGGCAACTGCGGGCACCAACAGCATATTTTGGGATGGAAAAGACGGATCAGGCACCCTGATCACAACGGATCCGACCATCCGCGTAAAAGCTCAGATCCACATCGGGGAAGTTCACTTTCCCTTTGTGGATGTGGAGATCAATCCCTTTGGGATGATCATTGAGAGACTCGATGCCAGCTATAACCCGATCACCGGGGAGGATATCATTTATTGGGACGATTCGAATATCAGCAACCTTACCCCGGCCTCGCTGGCCAACACCCCACCCGATCCCGCCACCAACACCTCCGGTCTTTCCAGTTCAACGAACGGACATAAATTCGGAGCGGAAATGACCACCACCCCTTATGAGGGGTGTGGTTGTGGAACAACCTGCTCTCAATCGGATAACAGTGGCGACGGAAAGGAAGACTTCGGGAACGGGGTATTACTCGATTCATGGGCGTATGTGGGCAGCAACGCGGAAATCACCCAGCAGATCAGCACAATCATCGTCGACCTCGAAGTCACCAGCATTACTCCGAATACAGGTACAGTCGGTGTCGGCGGAACGGTTACCTACACCATCGTTGTCAGCAACCTGGTCACCTCGTACGCTGACGCTGTTTCCGGCGCCACTTTCAATTTCTCTGCACCGAGCGGATTCAACATTACCGGGTATACATTCACCCCCACCACCGGAAGCCCCACCGAATCCGGAGTGGTGTATTCCGGCAATACGTTTTCGTCGTTGCTTACGATGGCCAACGGTGCCGTCGGAACCTACACCATTACCGGTACTATAAACTCTCCCCTGGCTGCCGGCGGTACCCTGACTGCCACGGCCTCCGTCATGCGTCCGGGAGAAGTGACCGATATTGATGCAACCTCCGCCGGACTGGCAGGTCTTCCGTCGAACCCGCAAACCGAGTGCGACGGATCGCCAAGCGGCACAGGTTGCAATAATATCAAATCAGCCAGTACCGTTTCAATCCTGAATGTTCCCGCCCTGTCGATCACCAAAAGCTCTACATCGGGAACCTACACTCCGGGTGGAACAAAGACCTATACCGTTGTGGTGACCAACACCGGTGTGATCAATGCACAGGCTGTGACCCTCTCGGATGTGTTACCGTCGGGGTTAACCTATGTCAGCCAGTCGTCGGTTGCCACCATCAGCGGACAAACCATCCGTGATGAATTCAATGCACAGGATTATACCAAGAAC
>DAONFN010000323.1:0-4115 GCA_035403625.1 Bacteroidales bacterium | reverse complement strand
GACTGTGCGGCTTTTGCCATGGGAAATTTCCATACCCGGTTCATGAAAGGCAAATCCATTGCCATTGCATGCCCGAAACTTGACAGTAACAAGGAATCCTATATCCAGAAACTCACCTCCATGATCGTTGATGCGAAGGTCAACTCGCTCACGGTGGTGATGATGGAGGTGCCGTGTTGCGGGGGACTTCTGTATATGGCACAAACGGCACGGACCAACGCGGGGCGAAATATTCCCATTAAAAAAGCCATTGTCAGCATACAGGGCGACGTGCTCGAAGAGGAATGGGCCTGACTGCAACAATATAACCGCACCACCAAAACCCCATGAATATGAAAACACGCAAACTATGGTTCGGCTTCATCGCCGTAATGACAATTTCCTTCTCGGTCCTGATCTTTTACGGACGGGAGATTTACAAACAGGCTCCGCCAATCCCGTCGGAGGTGGTCACCACGGAAGGAACTGTCCTGTTTTCAGGGCAGGACATCAAAGATGGCCAGAATATCTGGCAGTCCATTGGAGGACAGGAGGTCGGGACAGTATGGGGACATGGTTCCTATGTTGCTCCCGACTGGTCGGCCGACTGGCTGCACCGCGAGTCGGAGTATATCCTGAACTGGCTGTCTGACACATCGTATCACAAGCCTTACGCTGATGTCACCGCTGAGCAAAAGGCCATGTTAAAAATCAGGTTGCAGCACGAACTTCGCCTCAACACGTATGATGTACAATCGGGTAAAATTGTTATTTCCCCCTTACGGGCCCGTGCAATCAAGGCGGTGGGGGAACATTATGCCAGCTTGTTCATGGCAGACCCAAAACTTGAGAAATTACGCGATGCCTATGCCATTCCGCCCAATACAATCAAAGACCTGGGTCGGATGAATAGAAGGAACGCCTTCTTTTTCTGGATATCGTGGGCCTGTGTCACCGACCGTCCCGGGAGTGAAATCTCCTACACCAACAACTGGCCATCTGAAGAGCTGGTCGACAACAAACCGACAAGCTCGCTGATCCTGTGGACCGGTTTCAGTGTGATCATGCTTATTGCCGGCATTGGACTAATGGGCTGGTATTACGCAACACGAAAGCAGGATGAACTTTCGGAAAACGAACTTCCCGGAAGGGATCCCATGCTGGGTGGTATTTTCACGCCGTCGATGAAAGCCACCTTAAAGTATTTCTGGGTTGTTACAGCATTGATCCTTGTACAGATCCTGATGGGGGTCATCACTGCGCATTATGGCGTGGAGGGGCAGGCTTTTTACGGTTTACCGCTCTCCGGTTTGCTTCCCTATTCAATCTCGCGCACCTGGCATATCCAGTTGGCCATCTTCTGGATTGCCACCTCATGGCTTGCTACCGGGCTGTACCTTGCCCCTGCCGTATCGGGAAAAGAACCAAAATACCAGGCACTCGGTGTGAATTTTCTCTTCATCGCACTGCTGGTGATCGTTGTTGGCTCTCTCATTGGCCAATGGTTTGGCGTGATGCAGCGTTTGGGCCTGGTCACCAATTTCTGGTTCGGTCACCAGGGATATGAATATGTCGACCTTGGCCGGTTCTGGCAGTTGTTCCTGTTTGTCGGGCTGATTATCTGGCTGGTTCTGATGGCTCGCGGGCTGATGCCAGCCATACGGGCAAAATCAGAGAATAAATCTCTTCTCACAATGTTCTTGATTTCGACAATAGCCATTGCGGCGTTTTATGGCGCCGGGTTGATGTGGGGCCGGCAGTCGAATCTTGCCGTTGCTGAATACTGGCGGTGGTGGGTGGTCCATCTCTGGGTGGAGGGATTTTTTGAAGTTTTTGCCACCGTGGCCATCGCTTTTCTGTTCGTCCGGCTGGGTTTGGTGCGCATTGCCACGGCTACAGCCGGGGTACTCATTTCGACCATTGTATTTCTATCAGGAGGGATCCTGGGAACCTTTCACCATCTTTATTTCACGGGGACGCCCACGGCTGTCCTTGCGCTGGGGGCGACCTTCAGTGCGCTTGAAGTGGTTCCGCTTGTGCTGATGGGTTTTGAAGGCTACGGGAATTTCAAGATTTCACAGCGAAAGAACTGGATCTCCGGGTATAAGTGGCCCATTTACTTTTTCCTTTCAGTGGCATTCTGGAATTTAGTGGGGGCCGGGATTTTCGGATTCCTTATCAATCCGCCGATTGCCCTGTATTACATGCAGGGGCTGAACACCACCCCGGTCCATGGTCATACGGCTTTGTTCGGTGTTTACGGGATGCTCGGGATCGGACTCATGCTTTTCGTGCTGAAAAGCATGGAACCGGAAAAAGTCTGGAACGAAAAATGGGTGAAATTCGCCTTCTGGGCCATCAACATCGGGCTGGCCCTGATGGTACTGATCAGCGTGTTGCCGGTAGGATTGGCACAAACATGGGTGAGTGTGCGTACCGGGATGTGGTATGCGCGTTCGGCCGACTTTCTGCAGGATCCTACCATTGCATTCTTCCGCTGGCTCAGGGTGATCGGTGATACTGTTTTTTCGGCAGGAGCGCTCGCGTTAGCCTGGTTTGTATTCGGGCTGAAAGGCGGATGGTCGGAAATGAAAAAACAACTCAAAACTTAAAATTCAAAACTCAAAAAAGGTAATCGTTTACTTATATTAAGTTTTGAGATTTGAATTGTAGTTTTGAATTTTGAATGTACCTAACCCCTGCACCCCTTCCCTACGGGTAGGGAAGGGGACGGGGGATGGGTATTCTGGGTGAATTCCCCGTCGCTTGCGACGAGTGAATAATTTGTAACCATGTTGATACCTCGTTGCTCTGCGGCGAGGAGTTTTATTTAAATTAAAATAACTATGGAAAAGAGTATGTTCGAACACTCCAACGTGTTCCGGTTTCCCGAAAAGGTTGATTATTCATCCGAGGGAATTATCAGTAAACGCGTGATCGACCGTCCGGTTGGCACCGTGACCCTGTTCTCATTTGATCAGGGACAGCGCCTGAGCACCCATTCCGCACCTTATGATGCCATGTTGCAGGTCATTGAAGGAAAGGCGGAGATAACCATTAATGAAGTGCCTTTTATCCTGACGACCGGCGAGACCATCATCATGCCGGCCGGAATACCGCACGCCGTCAACGCCCTGGAGAAGTTTAAAATGGTGTTGACCATGATTAAAGGATGAAATCAAAGATCAAAGATCAAAAATCAAAAACGGGAATTCGTTTGCATTCTTTAAACTTTGAACTTTGAGTTGCAGTTTTGATTTTTGATTTTTGATTTTTTATAATAGAACGATAATGTTAAATATCCATCCAAAATGAGTGAACTGATAAATAATTCCCAAAGCAGGAAAGAACTGCTGAAGCACATGATTCTGCAACTTCACGAGGGTGTGGCCCCGGATGCGGTACGTGCGCGCATGATTGAACTAATGACGAAAATTCCTTACGGCGAGGTTGTGGAGGTTGAACAGGAACTGATCGGCGAAGGGTTGCCTGAGTCGGAGGTGCTCCGGCTGTGCGATATACACAGCCAGGCGCTGGAAGGTCATATCGACCTCTCGGGAATGAAAATTGTGGCACCTGGCCATCCGGTCGATACCTTCAAAAGGGAAAACCGGGAACTGGAAAAAGTGGTGAAAGAACTTCACGAACTTTTCAACCGGTCGGAAACAGAACTTTCCGGGCCGGGAAAGGAGAAATATCTCAATGCAGTGAAAAGCCTTTTCAACAGCCTGATGGATGTCGACAAGCATTACCGGCGCAAAGAGAACCTCCTTTTTCCGTTTCTTGAAAAATACGGCATAACCGGCCCGCCGAAGGTGATGTGGGGCAAGCATGATGAAACCCGCGATCTGCTGAAGAATGCAATCAATGCCCTGAACATGCCCGGCGATATCACCCCCGAAATGATGCAGATGAAAATTGATCTCCACCTCAGCCCGGCAGCCAAAGCCATCACCGACATGATCATGAAGGAGGAGGAGATCCTGTTACCCATGACCCTTGATAAACTGACTGAAACCGACTGGTACGGAATATACCAGCAAACCAATGAAATAGGTTACTGCCTGTACGATCCCGACATTACCTGGAAGCCTCAGGGAACAGCGGAAGCAGAAGGAACTTCGGCCCAGGAAGGA
>DAONFN010000322.1:0-4116 GCA_035403625.1 Bacteroidales bacterium | reverse complement strand
ACTCTTACCGGTGTCATCACCAATGCGCTCACAGGGACAGGGATCGTTGGCGCCCGAATCACGGTGAACGGTAACGTGACTTATTCGGTCTCTTCGGGGATTTATTCCCTGACGGTCGAACCTGTCGGGACCTTCCCGGTCAGTTGTGCTAAAACAGGATTCGATCTGCATCAGTCTTCCCCTATCAACTTTCAGCAAGGATCGACGTTTATTTATAATATAGTATTACAGGAAAACACCAACCCGGCCGGGAATGTTGTTGCTGCCCTCAACACCGGAACTCAATCGGTCGATGTGAACTGGTCTGTCCCCGTAGGAGCCTATGAGTTGCTCTATGACGACGGCATCCAGGATAACTTTACCGTTTGGGCCATTCAGGGTAACATGAACGGGGTGAAATTCACGCCTCCGGATTACCCCGCCGTTGTGAAAGGAGGGTCGGTCAATATCGGGACGGCTTCCAACTATCCTTCCGGGAGCAACCCCCTGGTGCCATTTCAGGTCTCTGTTTATCAAGCCGATGGGACAGCAGGCATGCCCGGCACCCTGATCGGGGGACCTTTCGATATTATCCCTCTCCATTACGGGTGGGTAGAGTTCTCTTTCCCCACACCGGTTCAGGTGAACAGTGGCTCTTTTTACCTGGTCATGAACCAGGGAGGAAACGCCCCCAATGCTGCCGGGATCGCTGTAGACGAGACATTCCCGGCGCTCCGGAGCGTGCAGCGCTTTACTACGGGAGGCGGTTCGTGGATTCCTGCCGGTGGTAACTTCATGATGCGTGCTATTGCAGAAGGAACGGGCGGTCCGATGGATCTCGGCGGAGACGAGGATGCCCTGGAGGGATACCATGTATGGCGCCTCCGGCAGGGAGAAGAACAAAACCCCGCCATTTGGGTCGACCTGGGAACCACCTTCAATACCTCCATTAACGACCCCGGATGGCCTTCCTTCCCCTGTGGCCCGTACATCTGGGGGATCAAAGCCATTTACTCGGGAAACCGCCTGTCGCCCGTGAAATACTCGAATATCCTCGGAAAATGCTGGACAGCCCCCGTTACCGTTCAGGCCGGATTAAGCTGTGAAGACGGAGATAAAAGCGGCACCGGCGTTCAACTGAAAAACCTCGTTTATCCGGATACTGTGTACACCACTACCATGGATACCTCGGGAATGGCTGTTTTTCCGTCGGTCTGGAAAGGAACGTATGAACTCAAATTGAGCAAATTCGGGTATCAGAACCAAATACTGACGCTCCCTGTCTCACATGATACCGTCGTAATGGCTTTATTGTTGCAGGAAAAGCCGGCCCCGAAAGATTTGGAGGTGGGAGAGACGAACCTGATCGCCCACTGGCAGATCCCCGAATATGAACAGGAACTTTTTACCGAAGATTGGTCATCAGGCACCTTCTCCAACCATGGATGGACCACTGAAGGAGGAAGTAACTGGGTGATTTCAACAGCCGATGGCAATCCCGCACCTGCAGCCATGTTCAGCTCGAACCCCCAGGTTTTCGATTACAACCAGTCGCTGATCAGCCCGGAGATAGATCCGCAGTATGCCCCGGTGTTGCTTCTCCGGTACGATATTTTTCTTGATAACTACGGGACTACCACGGTGAATCAGATGGCGGTCGAAATATGGGACGGCAGTTCATGGACGACTCTTTCAACTTTTTCCAACACCGGCGGAGATATCCCCTGGCAAAGCGAAGAGACCAACATCTCGGCCTGGTCGGGCCAAAACCTGAAAATCCGTTTCCATGCTTCCGGAGGTGATTCTTACGATATCAATCAATGGGAAATCGATAATATCCGGGTCGTCGGCTCGGAGACACAGAGCGGACTGACGAACTGTATTTTGGGTTACAATGTTTACCTGAATAATGTCCTGAGCGGATTTACCACCGATACCAAATACATCATACCGGGCGAGCAGGTGGAATTCGGGCAAACGTACGATGTTTGTGTCAATGCGGTATATGGAAGCGGATGGTCAGCCCAGACCTGTGTCTCTTTTACCTCTTCCTATTTATTCCCCCCGGAAGAACTCACGGGTGCGGCGGTCGAGAACTCCGTGGAACTGGAATGGGAAAAACCTCAAATGACAGATTCGCTGAATCAACTGATCACCCCTCCCGGGCTTCTCGGATATCGCATTTACCGAAACGGCCTGCTGATCGATTCCCTGTCATCTGCTGATTCACTGAACTATTACGATCTTTTGCTGAATCCCGGAACCTATCAATATGAGGTGACGGCATGGTACGACCTGACTGAGTATGGTTTCCCCGGCCAATTTGCCGAATCCATGAAAGCAGGTCCCGTTGAGGTGTTGATCAATTTCGGACGACAGTTGCCTTTCGTTGAACGCTGGGACCATGGCACCTTTGAATACAATGCCTGGGATTTTGTTCCTTCTCAGGGTAACTGGGGTATCAACACGGGAGAAGGCAATCCTCCTCCATCCACCGTATTCACCATGGACCCGGTGCTTACCGATTATAAATATACCCTGGAGACCCCATCGCTCGACGGATCCCCTTATCATTGCGGCACCATTTACCTCGATTTTGACCTGGCCCAGAACGTGATCAACCCGACAGGTCAGGAAAGACTTACGGTCATGGTGTTTTATGATAACCAATGGCATAATATCGCGGAATACACCAATGATTCCTCCATGACCTGGACCTCTTATTCCCTCGATATTACCGAAGTGGCCGGTAAGGCTTTCCGTGTCGGTTTTACTGCCAGTGGATCCAACTCAGCCGATATTCTTTTCCGGAGGTTGGACAATATTTATGTGTATCCCGTCTGCTTTGGTCCGACAGATCTCCAGGTCGACGTCCAGGGATATGATGTGCATCTTTCCTGGCGTCCTCCCGACTGTACCGGGAGTAACATGTATTTAAACGAGGGTTTTGAAGGTGAGTTGTTTCCTCCCGAAAGTTGGTCGCAGATCATCAATAACGGACCTTTCACCTGGTCGCAGATGAATGCGCTTTCCCCGGTCGGCGTGCACAATGGTGAGTATTCGGCCGGTCTCCTTTGGGATTATACGCATCAGGATGAATGGCTGATTGCCGGGAATGTTATTGTTAACGGAAATCTTACTTTCTGGAGTTATGCTTACCAGCATTCGCTCCATCTTGATCATTATTACGTGAAAATTTCCGACGATGAAGGACTCACCTGGACGGTTTTACTGGACATGTCGGCCTTGCCTTCCTACCCTGGACCGGGAGGGTATAATCAATGGAACGAGCCCTATGTGATCGATCTTTCTTCCTATATGGGGAAAGTGGTCTCCATCGCCTGGAATGCCGTGGACGGAGACGGGCAGGGGTTATGGTATCCCTGGGCTATTGATGATTGTTATATAGGGGCTGATAAATTGAATCTCAACTCAATGACGAAAAATAGTGTCCGGGGAGAGAATGTCTCGGACGGGTTGCTGGGATATGATATTTTCAGAAAAGATCCCGGATCGACGGCCTTTATCAGAGTAAATACCAATGTGGTTTCCGATACCTTTTACACAGACCACGGACTTCCGGCCGGGCAATATGCCTATTATGTCGCTCCGGTCTTTAATGAGTGTACGTATTCAGAGACTTCCGATACCGTTGAAACGGATGTCATTACAGCGACACAACAAATAGCGTCTGAAAGCTGGAAAGTTTTCCCGGTTCCGGCATCCGGTCATCTGACCGTGGAAGGGCCGGAAGAGATCCTTTCCCTGGATCTGCTGAATGTGGAGGGAAGAGTTTTACACACCTGGAGACCTTTCACCCGAAAGGTTGTCATAAATATTAACAATATCCCCTCCGGGGTTTACCTCCTCAGGGTTCTATCTCCCTCTGACTGTTTTAATAAGACGTTAATTTTTTATTAAAACAGCAAAAAAAGTTAGGGCATCCCTGGATTTTTTGTACCTTGCACCGCAATTTTTCTTTATTTATAAACCAAATATTTATACCAAATGAACAAGGTTTTATCGCATTGTCGTTACATGAAGGGTTTGCTTTTTGCACTCTTCATGCTGGCAGGATCGGCCCTTGTTGCACAGAATGCTCCCGAAATGATGTACTTCAAGTTTGATGTACCGGGA
>DAONFN010000321.1:0-4141 GCA_035403625.1 Bacteroidales bacterium | reverse complement strand
CAGACCCTTGCGCGGTACTGGGATTGGATCGGGTTGACGGACCGAATCCGCACCCGGAAACTCGATAAGGATAGCTTTGACAGGATTGCCTTCGGAGAACGGGAAATTAAACTGGCACAGGGATTCGATTTCTTCCGTGAAAGCCTGCTGACTTCTTATCCGAAGGATAAAGCGGCAATCGACGAATACCTGAAGACGATCAACCAGGTGGCAGATGCTTTTCCCCTTTATAATCTGCGTGTTCCGGGCGAACACCGGGAACATCAGTACCTGAGCCGCCCTGCACGGGGTTTTTTCTCCGGTCTGGGGGTTTTGGCCGGAACGACAGGAATCACCCCTCTCGGATCCGCGCTGGCAGGGAACAATTATCTTTACGGCGGCTGTAGCCATGCGCCGCTTAGCTCCGCCTCGCTGATCAACCACTCCTTCATCCGGGGATCGTACCGGTTTATCGGGGGAAGCGGCCGGATTGCTTCGGCGCTTGCGGATTTGCTGAAGGAAGCAGGCGGCTCCCTGGTCACAGGCCATGAAGTCACGGAAATCATCCCTTCGCCGGGAACTTTTATAGTACGTACCCGACAGAACCGACCGTTTAATGCCGGGCGTGTGATTGCCGGGATCCATCCGGCCCAGATGCTGGCTATGATCCCGCCCGGTCACTTCAGGTCTTCCTACCGCGAGCGGATCGCTGCCCTCCCGAATACACCCTCTTCCTTTATCCTGTTCCTGGGTCTGAAGCCCGATCGTTTTCCATACCCGAACTATAACTATTATTTTCATTCGGGGACCGATCCATGGGACGAGGCTGAAATTGCCGGGAACCGGTGGCCCGCCATGTACCTGCTCTCAGCGGGTTGCGAGGAGGAGAACCAACATTATGCCCGGTCAGTCACTCTTCTCACTTATATGTCGTGGAAAGAGGTATCGAAGTGGGAAAAAACCCTGCGTGGGAAAAGAGGGGATGACTACGAGGCTTTCAAGAAAGAAAAGGCTGAGAAACTGCTGGATATGGCCTGCCGGCGCTTTCCGGAATTGAAGCAATCCATTGCATTCATGGAGATATCAACTCCTCTGACCTACCGCGATTACACCGGGACTCCCGAGGGATCGCTGTACGGAATACAAAAGGACTACGCCGACCCCGTGCTGACCACGATCCTGCCCCGCACGAAAATTCCCGGGCTCTACCTGACCGGGCAGAACACGAACCTGCACGGAGTGTTGGGGGTGACGATCAGCGCGATTGCCACCTGCGGTGAAATCCTCGGATTGGAATACCTGCTGAATAAGATCACCCATGGCACAGCGTAAAAGGAACAAACTCAGAAAAGCCGGCGTTATCCTCGGGGTTTTCCTGCTGGTTGCAGCCGCTGCAGCCGTTTACTTCCATGTGAGGACCAGGGTGAAGCCCCCCGATCCGGGTGTTTCTGCCGATGTTTTCCCGCAGGCCGACTCCGTCGGTCCCGGCTTTTACCGGGCAGGCAGGAACTGGCTTCGGAAGAACCAATACGGGAACTGGGAAATGTACCTGGAGGGTGCCGCTTTCGAACGGGGGGTGGTGGCGGGCAGGCTCTGCCGGCACCTGGTCGAATACCAGGAAGATGCCTTCATCGGCCAGATACGGGAAATGATCCCATCGGATTTTTATCTCAGGTTCCTCAAATATTTCATCTACTGGTTCAACCGCGATCTCGACCGTTACATTCCTGAAGAGTACAGGCAGGAAATCTACGGCATTTCCCTGTCAGCATCCGACCGTTTCGGATTTATCGGCACGCCTTACCAGCGAATGCTGAATTATCACTCGGCGCACGACATCGGCCATGCCCTGCAGGATTATATGCTGGTCGGCTGCACCAGTTTCGGCGTGTGGGGCCACCGATCGAAAGACAGCACCCTGCTCATCGGCCGCAACTTCGATTTCTATGTAGGTGACGATTTCGCAAAAAACAAAATCGTTTGCTTCGTGAAACCCGACCGGGGACATCCCTTTATGATGGTGACCTGGGCAGGGATGACCGGCGCTGTTTCCGGGATGAACGCCGAAGGACTGACTGTCACGATCAATGCAGCAAAATCGTCCATCCCGGGCTCAGCACGTACCCCTATTTCAATCCTGGCCCGGGAAATTCTGCAATACGCTTCCACCCTCAGGGAGGCCCGAGATATCGCCGGAAAAAGAGAAACCTTCGTTTCCGAATCCATCCTCGTGGGGTCAGCCCGGGATAAACATGCCATCATTATCGAGAAGTCCCCGTTCCGGATGGGAATTGTCTCTTCACCGGCCGATTTTATTGTCTGTGCCAACCATTTTCAATCGGCCGCATTCCGAAATGATCCGCTCAACCGACGGGATATGCAGGAAAATGCCTCGGTGTACCGCCAGCACAGACTCTTGGAGGATATCGGTAATCATGCTCCCCTCGGACCTGCCGAAGCTGCCACCATCCTCCGCGACCGCAAAGGCCTCAACGAAGCCGATATCGGCATGGGTAACGAAAAGGCGATGAACCAGCTGATCGCTCATCATTCCGTGATCTTTCAACCGGAGAACCGTCTGGCCTGGGTATCCTCCGCTCCGTGGCAGGAGGGGCCTTATATGTGCTACGACCTCAGAAAAATTTTTCGTACTTTTGCGGTCCTCCTGCCGGACAGGGAGATTGCCGAACAGGAACGGGCCATTCCGCCCGATCCTTTCCTGGGAACTGAAGACTACCGGCGTTTTCTGCAGTTCAGAACCTGGAAGAAGGAACTGAGGCATCACCTTCGTACGGGTGAACCTGCAGCGCCCCGGGGGGGCTTTACCCCCGATCGCTTCAGAGACACCAATCCCCGGTTTTATGAAGTCTATGAACTTCTCGGGGATTTTTACTCCGGACGGAAGGATTGGGGAAAAGCCGCAGAAGCCTACGGGCAGGCCCTGCGACTCGTCATCCCCCGATGGCAGGAAAAAAGAAATATCGCCCGTAAACTTGTGGATTGCAGGGAAAAGATCCGGCCGTGAAACCCGGGATCATCCTGATCGGTGAAACAAATTTAAGACGATGAAATTCAAACTTATATACCCTCGCTGGGAAAAACTGGAAGGTCAGACTATCTTCAACCTGCCTCCTCATGGTCCGGTGGTCATGGCCGCTGAAGTGCCCAAACACGTGGAGATCGACTTCACGGACGAAAACGTCGAAGACCTGGTCATCGACGACAGCCCCGATTTTGTCGGCATCTCCATGATGCTGACCACCCAGGTCAGGCGGGGCTGGGAAATTGCCGACCAGTACCGGGCCATGGGAAAAAAGGTGATCTTTGGCGGGATCTCCACCATGCTCCATGCCGAAGAGACGATTCAGCACGCCGATTCCGTTTTCCTTGGAGAAGTGGAAGGGCGCCTGGCGGAGGTATTCTCCGATTTCTCACGCCACGAGCTCAAAAAGGTTTATAACTTCATGAGCAAACCGCCCGACATGAACCTGATCGGGCCGGCCAACCGCGACATCCTTAAGAAAGACCTTTACTACCACAAGGGATTCCGGATGGTCGATTTATTCCATGCCTCACGGGGTTGTATCTACGATTGCTATCCGTGTGCGGTACGTTACCTCGGTGGGCGAGGCTTCCGTCCAAGACCGATCGACCGTGTGGTGGAAGAACTGTCGCAGATGGAAAACAACCGGCTGTTCATTGTCGACAACTCCCTGGCTCTCGACACCGAATGGGAAAAGGAACTCTTCCGGGCCATGATCCCGCTAAAGAAGAAATGGGTGAGCCATACCATCGAGGATAAAGATGAAGTTCTCGACCTGGCAGCCCAGGCCGGCGCCTGGTACGTTTACCAGGCCGTGTTCGACACCTCCGACTACATCCGCAACCGCATCAAGCAGTACCACCGGTACGGCATTGCTGTGGAAGGGACTATCCTGCTGGGGCTCGACAACCAAACTGAAGACGACATCAAACGGCTGATCGATTTCCTCCTGGAGATCGAACTCGACCTGGCCGAATTCACCGTTCTGGCCCCCTTCCCGCATACCAAAGCTTACAGCGATCTGCTGAAACAGGGCAGGATCTTCGATTTCGACTGGAACCATTACAATGCAGGCCGTGTGGTGTATCATCCCAAACACATGTCGGCCGAACGCCTGGT
>DAONFN010000320.1:0-4143 GCA_035403625.1 Bacteroidales bacterium | reverse complement strand
TGTAACATGATTTTAGGTATAGTAGTGCATCTCCCCTCCCTTTTAAAGGGAGGGGTAGGGGTGGGTAAAAAGACTTTTCGGAGGGGGCTCATTTTTGAGTTTTGATCTTTGAACTACCCTGGTAAAGGTCATTCACCTTTGAACACATAGTTATCCACTACCCATTTCGCGAAGGGAAAACTGCAGGTGAAGGCAGGCGATACGGCGTTGAGCACGTGGATCGTCGTTCCGTCGCCCTCTACCACGAAATCCATCACCAGCTCGAGGGTCTTGGTGTTCAGCAACTGCGCGCGGATGCCCGGCTTGCTCCATTCGGTGAACCCCGATTTGTCGATCGAATGCACCATGCTGGTAGCCAGGTTGACGAAGTACGACTTGTTGTATTTTTTTATCTCGTCGAACGCCAGCCCGCGGAAGCCGAAAGCGTTGGAGAGAAAGAGGCGGCTCTCCCACCCCAGCACGTTGCCCAGTTCGCCTGCGCGGAAATTGTCCATCCCCTTGTAGTTCTCACGCCAGAAGGCGGGAATGGAGGTGGGCCCGATCTTGATGGTGCCGTCGACGGTAATGGTGTAATGCACGCCGAGGAAGGGATTCTTCAGGTTCGGCACCGGGTAGATGTTGGTTCGGATGGGCTTGTCTTTCTTCGTGTATTTCAGGTAAATGCCTTTGAAGGGAATGATGGTGTACTGCTGCGAAAATCCAAAGTCGCGGGCGATCTTGTCGGCATACAGTCCCGCGGCATTGATCACCTTGCCCGCCGACAGCCGCCTCCCGGTGACGGTCTCAATGGTGTTCCCGTCAACCTTGCGCCGGTATCCCTCCGAAAATAAGATCTTCACCCCCAGGGCGGTCAGCTCGTCGCGCACGGCCTTGTTCACCTCGGTAGGATCGACGGTGGCCGTACTGGGCGAATAGAGCGCATATTCGAAGGTCTTCGCATTGGGATCGATCTCCTTCATTTCCGCCTCGGTGATGATCCTCACGTCGACGCCATTGCGCTTGCCCCGGCGGTCGAGCTCATACAACGGTTCCAGTTCCGATTCATCTTTGGCTACGACCACTTTCTCACATTCGTTCAGCTTCAGCCCTTTGGCCCGGCAGAACTCCTTCATCGCCCGGTTGCCGTCGCGCGTGAACTTCGCCTTGAGCGAGTCGGCCGAATAGTAGAACCCGGCATGAAGCACGCCGCTGTTGCGGCCGCTGGAATGATAGGCCACATCGGGCTCCTTCTCGATCAGGGTGATGGTCGCTCCGGGCTTCCGCGATTTCAGCTCCCGTGCCAGGGCAAGGCCGATGATCCCGGCCCCGATGATCAGGTAATCGGATTGTTCAGACATTAACAGTAAGTGTATGTTGGTTTTACAAACATAATGGAAGTTTTTTGTAAAAACAAGTCCCGGATTTCAGATATATTCCTCTCGTGATTGGATGGACTTCTCCGTGGTTCTCCGTGAAAAATTGTTTCACTGAGTCATACGGAGGTTCACAGGGGGACACAGAGAGGATCAGATAGATCGCGATTCACTAACCCCGTACTTTTTATGATAAAAAATGGTTTTCGTCATTTTTTTTCGGAAATTAGCAGGTCAAATTCAGAAACATGAGTATTCCAACCACGAATCTGAATGCACTCTTCGAACACGCCATCCGCAGCAACTCCGCACTGACCGCACTCTCCGACTATGGGGGCGAATCGTTCACCTACGGACAAACCGGCGAACGCATTGCAAAGGTACATTCCATCTTTTCGGCCGCCGGCATTAACCCCGGCGATCACGTGGCCCTGCTGGGCAAGAACTCCGCCCAATGGTGCATGATCTACCTGGCCACCGTCACCTACGGGGCCGTGATCGTGCCCATCCTCCCCGACTTCAAACCGGCCGACATCCACACCATCATCACCCACTCCGACTCGCTCTTCCTCTATGCCGAGGAATCGATGTTCCTCACCCTCGACCCCGACTCGATGCCCCTGCTCCGCCAGGTCCGTCGCATCCGCGACGACTCGGTGCTCTTCTCGCGGAACGAACCGGAAACGGCGCTCACCACCGGTACGACTCCCAATCCCGGCGTCCTGGTCTCCTTCCGCCCCTCCAACCCCGACGACCTCGCCGTGATCAGCTACACCTCAGGAACGACGGGCTTTTCAAAAGGGGTGATGCTGCAACACAAAAGCCTGCTGGGCAACATCCTTTACGCCCACCGCAACATGCCGCTCAACCCGCGCGACCGGATCCTCTCCTTCCTCCCGCTGGCCCACACCTACGGCTGCGCCTTCGAATTCCTCTTCCCGTTCACCCTGGGCTGCGATATCACCTTCCTCACCAAGACCCCTTCGCCGAAGATCATCATGCAGGCCTTCGGCGAGATCCGGCCGGCCCTGATCCTTTCGGTTCCCCTCGTGATCGAGAAGATCTACAAGTCGCAGATCCTCCCGGCCCTGCGCGGGATGCCCATGCGGGCCCTCATCCACACACCCGGTATCAACAAGCTGATCTACAAAAAGATTCGCGATAAAATGGTGAACGTCTTCGGGGGAAATTTCCGCGAACTGGTGATCGGCGGGGCCCCTTTCAACTCGCAGGCCGAACGGTTCTTTAAAAAACTCAATTTCCCCTTCACCGTTGGCTACGGGATGACCGAATGCGGACCGCTGATCTCCTACGCCTCGTGGAAGACCACGAAGGTCGGCGCCTCGGGCCGCGTGGTCGATGAACTGGAAATGCGCATCGATTCCTCCGATCCGCTCCGCGAGTCGGGCGAGATCCTGGTCAGGGGAAACCATGTCATGCTGGGCTATTACAAGAACGAAGAGGCTACGCGGGCTGTGATCGACGACGAAGGCTGGCTCCATACCGGCGACCTGGGCGTGATGGACCGCCATGGCAACATCTTCATCAAAGGCCGCAGCAAGAGCATGATCCTCGGGCCGTCAGGCAAAAACATCTACCCCGAAGAGATCGAATCGGTGCTGAACAACCGCTTCATGGTGGCCGAATCGCTGGTGATTGACCGCGCTGGCCGGCTGGTGGCGCTCATCTGCCCCGACTACGACGCAATGGAACGCTCGGGGCACCGCAAGCAGGACCTTCCGGAGATCTTCCGCGGCTATATTCACGACCTCAACCACCACATGCCGAAATACATCCGTATCGCCGACTTCGAGATCCGGGAGGCGGAATTCGAAAAGACCCCGAAAAAGAGCATCAAACGCTTTCTTTACAAGTAGATCCGCATGGAAACACCGGCTGATAACAAACGCACGGGGAACCGCTGGTTCCTGGTCATCAACGGGGTCATCCTGGCCCTGTACGGATTGTTCATCCTGTTTTACCGCGAAGAACGGATGAACTCCCTGCTGGCGTACAGCGGATGGCTGGTGCTGGCCGGCGGCGCGGTCCTGCTGGTGCTGGGCATCAACCGCATCCGGCGCGACCGCTCCGGCGCGCTATGGATCCTCGAAGCGCTGGCGGCACTGGCCGCCGGACTAATGGTGCTGCTCTTTCCCGCCAACACGGCCTTCGTCTTCGTCATCGTGACCGGCGTCTGGTGCCTGGCCCTGGGCGTGACCGAGTTGGTGCTGATCGTCAACAACCCCGGCCGCAGAAGCCTGCGCAACCTCTTCCTCCTCGTCGCCCTGCTCACCCTGGGCGTGGGCGCCGCGCTGCTGTTCAACCCTTTTGCCTGGCCCCTGATCTTCCTGCAATTCGCAGGAGTGGCAGCCCTGCTGTGCGGCGTAGCGCTGGCGGTCTTCCCGGTGGCGATGCTCGGACCCGGGACAAACAAGTGAAAGAACATCCGCATGATCAGGATGCTCGCGGAATAATCAATTCAATGCCAACCGGTCTTTATTCCTTCAGCTCCTCCGGAGAAGGCGAAATTGCTCAATAAAACAGTCAGCATCCTCATCACTTTCCCGATTGCCCAAGTGAATCAAATACCCGTTTAAGTTCCTCCGATAAATCCAACTTCAGATACGGGATCACGGTTGAATTTTCGCAGTAGGTATTTCCATTCGGACCAATCCACTGCTCATACTCACTGTTCTTGATGGTGGCAAATTGAATCCACTCTTCCGCGCTGTTTTCTTTGTATCCCTTCGGCCACGAGCATCTTTTCAAGCTGGCGGCTGATGGCTATTTT